>USFD01000022.1 GCA_900553885.1 uncultured Ruminococcus sp. | reverse complement strand
AAACACATCTGGCAGTTTCTGCCACTATAATTCCTACAGTAAATTTACGCCGCCTAAACATTGATTTTTCATTGCTTACACTCTGTTTTTGATGTAAAATGTAATAGAGAGATTTTGCCTTAATATCTCTCTATTATATTGATTAGGAGTTACTTTCGATGAACATTGTGGAACAAAACTGGGATCAGATACTTAATAAAATGAAGCTTGAATACTGCTCATCCAATATTTCATATAATACATGGATCGCTCCTCTGACTGTATATGAAATCAGGGATAATACTGTGTATATTCTTGTTAAACTCAGAGCAAGCCTTGAGCATATAGAAGAGAAATATCTGCTTCCCTTCAAGGTGTGCATCGCCGAGGTAACAGGGATTGAATATGAAGTTGCATTTGTTACGGACAACCAGACAACCATACAGGAAAAGAGAGAGAACACTGTAAAAAGGAACCGGGTCAATGCAATCTACGAAAAAGCCAATCTGAATCCGAAATATACATTTGATACATTTGTGGTAGGAAGCAATAACAGTTTTGCTCATGCAGCTTCACTTGCTGTTGCCGAATCACCGGGCGAGATCTACAATCCGCTTTTTATATACGGAGGCGTAGGACTTGGGAAAACCCATCTTATGCACTCAATTGCTCACTATATTCTTGAGAATGATCCTTCGAAGAAGGTTCTCTATGTAACAAGTGAAGCATTTACCAATGAACTGATCGATGCACTTAAAGTAGGTAAGAACGGCAACGAACTTGCCATGACAACCTTCCGTGAAAAATACAGAAACAACGATGTCCTTCTGATTGACGATATACAGTTTATTATAGGAAAGGAAAGTACGCAGGAAGAATTTTTCCATACTTTCAACCATCTCCATGTATCGGGAAAACAGATTATCATATCCAGTGATAAGCCTCCGAAAGATATCGAAACTCTTGAGGCCCGTCTCCGGACTAGATTTGAGTGGGGACTTATCGCTGATATTTCTTCCCCGGACTACGAAACAAGGATGGCTATCCTGCGAAAGAAGGAAGAACTGGACGGACTGGAGCGCTACCATATACCGGATGAAGTCATGCAGTACATTGCAAACAACATCAAGTCCAACATCCGTGAACTGGAAGGATCCCTCAACAAGCTGATCGCTCTGTCCAATCTGGAAAACAAACCGATTGATATTCCTCTTGCGGCTGAAGCCCTGAAAGATATGATTTCTCCGGACAATACCCGGGTGATCACACCGGAGCTGATTATAGATGTAGTATCCGAACACTTCAACATCTCTCCTGCTGAGATCAAAGGCAAGAAGAGAAATGCCGAGATCGTTCTGCCAAGACAGATCGTTATGTATCTTTGCAGAACCATGACAGATACGGCTCTGAAAACCATCGGCGTTATCCTTGGCGGCAAGGATCATGCCTCCATCAGCCACGGCGTAAAGAAGATCGAGCATGATCTGAAGACAGATGAAGCTCTTAATAATACGGTAAATATTATTAAGAAAAAGATCAATCCGCTCTGAGACCCGTTTCTGAGGCCGGATAAAAAATCCTGAATCGATGTTGAAAACATGTGGATGACGGTGGATAAGTATGTAAATAACATGTAAATATGCTGAAAATAACCTGAGAATAAAATAAAGCGGACTTCAGGCACTGAAACTTTTACACACCTGTTTCACATCCTTCCGACACGAAATCAACAGGGTTATCAAAACGGACAAACCGCGTAACCGCAAGGCTTTGAAGTGGTTTTCAACATATTCACAGCCCCTAATAAGACGGATACGGAATTGAAATTATAAATAAATATATAAAGCACCCGCGGCCGGGATTTTTACACACTGTGAAAGGAGTTATTACCAAATGAAAATTATCTGTACAAAATCCAATCTCGTAAAAGGAGTAAGTATTGTATCCAAAGCAGTCCCTTCAAAAACAACCATGCCGATTCTTGAATGTATTCTGATAGATGCATCTACAGATGTTGTGAAGCTGACTGCAAATGATATGGAACTTGGAATCGAGACATCCATCGACGGAGAAATTATTGACAGAGGAATTATAGCGATCAATGCAAGAATCTTTTCAGAGATTGTAAGAAAGCTTCCTGACAGCGAGGTTGTAATTGAATCACTGGGTGAGAGCCAGGCAATCATTACATGCGAAAAAGCAAAATTTAATATTGCGGCACAGTCCGGAGAAGACTTTGCTTATCTCCCGGCAGTAGAAAAAGACGATTTTATTACAGTGTCTGAATATACCCTCAAAGAGGTGATCCGTCAGACAATTTTTTCGATTGCCGACAGCGATACGAATAAGATGATGACAGGAGAACTCTTTGAGATCGATGATAATATTCTGAAGGTGGTATCTTTGGACGGTCACAGAATCTCGATCCGCAAGATTGAACTGAAGGACTCCTACTCTCCGAAGAAAGTAATCGTTCCTGGAAAAACACTGCAGGAGATCAGTAAGATCGTAGGCGGAGAGGCTGAGTCAGACGTAGACATTTCCTTTACGAGAAATCATATTGTATTTGAATTTGACAGAACCGTGGTTGTATCCAGACTGATCGAAGGAGAGTATTTCAAGATTGACCAGATGCTTTCCAGCGATTATGAAACAAAGGTAAGAATCAACAAGAGAGAACTCCTTGACTGTATCGACCGCGCTACTCTTCTGATCAAGGAAGGCGATAAAAAGCCGATTATCATTGATATCAGAGATGAATCCATGGAGCTTAAGATCAAATCCCAGGCGGGATCTATGGACGAAGTTATTCTCTGCGCGAAAGAGGGACGGGATCTGCTGATCGGTTTCAATCCGAAGTTCCTGATCGATGCCCTCAGAGTAATTGACGATGAAGAGGTTGATCTGTATTTTATGAACGCGAAGGCGCCATGCTTTATCAAGGACGAGAATCAGAGCTATATCTATCTGATCCTTCCTGTTAATTTTAACGCAGCGGTATAGGAAAGAGGGAAAAATATGCAGACATTCAGACTGAGAGCCGGAGACGAGTTTATCCGGCTCGGACAGGTTTTAAAAGCAGCCGCAATAGCAGAAAGCGGAGCGGATGCAAAGGAGATGATCCAGAGCGGAGCGGTAAGTGTCAACGGGGAAAATGAAACGAGAAGAGGCAGAAAACTGTATCCCGGAGATACAGTTTCCGTGAATGGAGAAGAGCTTCAGATCGAGGCCTCCGCTTAGAACGCTTTACAAAAAAATGGGAAAAGTGTAGAATAATTGCAATGATAATCAAATCTTTAAAGCTGAAAAACTACAGAAATTATGAGTTATTAGATTTGAATTTTGATCCAAAGACAAATATTCTGTACGGGGACAATGCACAGGGCAAGACAAATATTCTGGAAGCACTTTATCTGTCCGGGACAACCAAATCCCACAGAGGAACAAAGGACAGAGACATCATCCGGTTCGGATGCGATGAATCACATCTGGAGACAGTCGTAGAGAAAAAAGGAAGCCGTTTTCAGATTGATATGCACCTGAAAAGAAACAGTCCGAAAGGAATAGCCATCGATAAGATACCGATCCGCAAGGCAAGCGAACTTTTCGGCATTGTCTATTTTGTGTTTTTTTCTCCCGAAGATCTCAATATCATAAAAGAAGGGCCGGCAGGCCGGCGCAGATTTATAGATCTGGAGCTGTCTCAGCTTGACAGAATATATCTGAATAACCTTTCAAATTATAACCGGGTCATTAATCAGAGAAATTCCCTGTTAAAAGAAATATATGACAAGGACAGCCTTATAGACACACTGGACATATGGGATATGCAGCTTGTGGAGTATGGCACAAGAGTTCTGGAGAGAAGAAAACAATTCATAGAAGAGGTTAATGAAATAATTTCTGATATACATTTTAAGTTAACCGGAGGGAAAGAAAGGATCTCTCTGATATATGAGGACAGCACAGGAAATCTGTCTCTGGAAAATGTGCTGAAGAAAAACAGGGAGAGAGATATCCGGATGAAAAGCACTTCGGCGGGTCCTCACAGAGACGACGTCTGTTTTGTGACGGACAAAGGGCTGGATATCAGAAAATTCGGTTCCCAGGGACAGCAGCGGACTGCTGCTCTGTCGCTGAAACTTTCAGAAATCGAACTTGTAAAACAGGTGATTCACGATACGCCAATTCTGTTACTTGATGATGTATTGTCTGAACTGGACAAACACAGGCAAAACTATCTGTTGGACAGTATCCATGATATACAGACTATCATTACATGTACCGGGCTGGATGAATTTGTAAATCACAGATTTTCGATCAATAAAATATTTCACATCAGAAATGGACATGCAGTAAAAGCAAATTAGGAGGTTAATAAATGGGTGCATCAGGTACAGAATTTGACGCTGAATATGGAGCGGATCAGATCCAGATCCTGGAAGGACTGGAAGCTGTAAGAAAAAGGCCGGGTATGTATATCGGCAGCACTTCTTCGAGAGGACTTCATCATCTTGTATATGAGATTGTTGACAATTCCGTCGATGAGGCCCTGGCAGGCTACTGTGACGAGATACAGGTGGATATTAACAAGGATAATTCCATTACCGTAAACGATAATGGACGTGGAATTCCTGTTGGAATTAACCATAAAGCGGGGCTGCCTGCAGTGGAAGTTGTATTTACGGTTCTCCATGCAGGAGGAAAATTCGGCGGAGGAGGATACAAAGTATCCGGAGGTCTCCACGGTGTGGGAGCATCTGTTGTGAACGCGCTCTCCGAATGGCTTGAAGTTGAGATCTATCATGAAGGAAAAATATATAAACAGAGATATGAGAGAGGAAAAGTCTGCTATAAACTGAAAATAGTGGGAGAATGCGAACCGGACAGAACCGGAACAAAAGTTACATTTCTTCCGGACAAAGAGATCTTTGAAGAAACTGTATTTGACTACGATACGTTGAAGCAGCGTTTCCGCGAGATGGCATTTCTGACAAAAGGGCTCAGAATTGTATTAAGAGACTGGCGGGGAGAAGAACTCCACGAACATATTTTCCATTACGAGGGCGGAATCAAGGAGTTCGTCAAATATCTGAACAAAAGCAAGACACCGCTGTATGATCAGATTATCTACTGCGAAGGGTCAAAGGACGGCGTCCAGGTTGAAGTTGCCATGCAGCACAATGATTCCTACAGTGATAATACCTACGGATTTGTAAATAACATTACAACTCCGGAAGGAGGAACCCATGTGGTAGGATTCCGGAATGCTCTGACAAAGACATTCAACGACTATGCAAGAAAGAACAAGCTGTTAAAAGACAGTGAGCCGAATCTTTCCGGAGAGGATATCAGAGAAGGGCTGACTGCCATTATCAGCGTAAAAATAGAGGATCCGCAGTTTGAGGGGCAGACAAAACAGAAACTGGGAAACAGTGAAGCAAGGGGAGCTGTAGATAGTATCGTAAGCAACCAGCTTGAGATTTTCCTGGAACAGAACCCGAATGTGGCCAAGATTACAGTTGAAAAATCAGTAACGGCCCAGAGAGCAAGAGAAGCCGCGAGAAAGGCGAGGGATCTGACAAGGAGAAAATCAGCGCTTGAGGGATCTTCACTTCCCGGTAAACTTGCGGACTGCTCGGATAAAGATCCGGCAAACTGCGAGATATACATTGTAGAGGGAGACTCCGCCGGAGGTTCTGCGAAGACCGCAAGAGACAGGGCGACACAGGCGATTCTTCCTCTGAGAGGCAAGATTCTGAACGTGGAAAAAGCACGTCTTGACAAGATCTATGCAAATGCGGAGATAAAGGCGATGATTACGGCGTTCGGTACAGGAATCCATGATGATTTTGATATTTCAAAACTCAGATATCACAAAATCATTATTATGACTGATGCCGATGTGGACGGCGCTCATATCAGTACTTTATTATTAACATTCCTTTATCGTTTTATGCCGGATCTGATCAAGGAAGGCTACGTTTATCTGGCCCAGCCTCCGCTGTATAAGCTGGAGAAAAATAAAAAGGTATGGTATGCATACAGTGATGAAGAACTGAATCAGATTCTTCTTGAGGTCGGACGTGACAGCAACAATAAGATCCAGAGATATAAAGGTCTGGGAGAGATGGATGCAGAACAGCTCTGGGAGACTACCATGGATCCCGAGCACAGAATTCTTCTCCGCGTTACAATGGACGAAGAAACATCTTCCGAACTCGATCTGACTTTCACAACCCTTATGGGAGATAAAGTTGAACCGAGACGAGAATTTATCGAAGAAAATGCAAAATATGTTAAAAATCTGGATATATAGTATTTACCGGCCGCAGGCCCGGTGTTTCCTGTACAATCCAGTAAAATGATTCATAGTTTAAAGGAGATAAACAATGGAAGATAATATTTTTGATAAAGTCCATGAGGTCGATCTTAAGAAGACAATGGAAACTTCTTATATCGACTATGCAATGAGCGTAATCGCCTCCCGAGCTCTTCCGGATGTGCGGGACGGATTAAAGCCGGTGCAGAGAAGAATCCTCTACTCCATGATCGAACTGAATAACGGTCCCGACAAGCCTCATCGTAAATGTGCGCGTATTGTCGGTGATACAATGGGTAAGTATCACCCCCATGGAGACAGTTCGATTTACGGAGCTCTCGTAAACCTGGCCCAGGAGTGGTCCACCAGATATCCTCTTGTAGACGGTCATGGAAACTTCGGATCTGTGGACGGAGACGGAGCCGCCGCCATGCGTTACACTGAGGCCCGCCTCAGCAAAATCTCCATGGAGATGACAGCTGATATTAATAAGAATACGGTGGATTTTATTCCCAACTTTGATGAGACAGAGAAGGAACCTACCGTTCTGCCGTCCAGATTTCCCAATCTTCTTGTAAACGGAACCTCAGGAATTGCGGTTGGTATGGCAACCAATATTCCTCCGCACAATCTGAGAGAGGTAATCGGCGCGGTAGTGAAGATTATTGATGATCAGATTGATGAAAACGGAGAAACCACACTGGAGGATATTCTCCAGATCGTAAAAGGTCCTGATTTTCCCACAGGAGCTGAGATTCTGGGCACAAAAGGAATTGAGGAAGCATACCGTACGGGAAGAGGAAAGATCAGAGTAAGAGCGATTACCAATATTGAACCCATGCAGAACGGAAAGAACAGAATTATTGTTACAGAGCTTCCGTTTATGGTAAATAAGGCCAGACTGATCGAAAAGATTGCTGAGCTTGTACGGGATAAAAAGATTGACGGAATTACGGATCTCAGCGACCAGTCCAGCAGGGAAGGTATGCGGATCTGTATCGAGCTGCGCAGGGATGCGAATCCGAATGTGATTTTAAATCAGCTTTACAAACACACGCAGCTCCAGGATACATTCGGCGTGATTATGCTTGCTCTTGTAAACAATGAGCCGAAGGTCATGAATCTTCTTGAGATGCTTCAGTATTATCTC
Source organism: uncultured Ruminococcus sp. (assembly GCA_900553885.1). Classification (GTDB taxonomy): domain Bacteria; phylum Bacillota; class Clostridia; order Lachnospirales; family Lachnospiraceae; genus Mediterraneibacter. Next base: position 32,395 of record USFD01000022.1, on the reverse strand, counting down.
CAGCATCAGGAAGAAGTGGTTACAAGAAGAACAAAGTACGATCTTAATAAAGCAGAAGAGCGGGCTCACATTCTGGAAGGTCTGCTTGTTGCACTGGACAATATTGATGAAGTCATTAAAATTATCCGGGGATCCAGAAGCGTACAGATAGCCAAGGAAGAATTGATGAAGAGATTTGATCTTTCCGACGCCCAGTCTCAGGCTATCGTAGATATGCGTCTGAGAGCACTGACAGGTCTGGAAAGAGAGAAGATTGAAGCAGAGTATGCTGAGCTGGAGAAGAAGATCAAAGAATATAAAGCAATACTTGCAGACAGAAAACTTCTCCTTGGAGTGATCCGTAAAGAAATCCTCCTTATATCAGAAAAGTACGGAGATGACAGAAGAACAAGGATCGGATATGATGAATTCGACATATCAATGGAAGATCTGATTCCGAGAGAGAATGTGGTTATCACTGTTACAAATATGGGATATATCAAGCGGATGAGCATGGATACATTCAAGAGCCAGAACCGGGGCGGAAAAGGAATCAAAGGCATGCAGACACTGGAAGATGACTTTATCCGTGAACTCTTTATCACAACAAGCCATCACTACATCATGTTCTTTACGAACAAAGGAAGGGTGTACCGTCTGAAAGCCTATGAGATACCGGAGGCAGGAAGAACAGCCCGCGGAACAGCTGTTATTAATCTTCTTCAGCTGATGCCGGATGAGAAGATTACCGCGACGATTCCGATTTATGACTATGAGGACGGCAAGTATCTGTTCATGGCAACCCAGAAGGGACTTGTGAAAAAGACTCCGATTAAAGAGTATATGAATGTAAGAAAGACAGGTCTCGCGGCAATTGTTCTCAGAGAAGATGATCTTCTGATTGAAGTGAAGGTAACGGACAATGAGCAGGATGTTCTGCTTGTTACAAAATACGGACAGTGTATCAGATTCAGCGAAAAAGACGTGCGCTCAACAGGAAGAGTTTCCATGGGAGTGCGCGGTATGAATCTGGGAGACAATGATGTGATTGTCGGAATGCAGATGAGCAGCCAGGGCAAGGACCTGCTTATCGTATCAGAAAAAGGTATGGGCAAACGGACTGCCATGGATGAGTTCACAAGACAGAACCGCGGCGGAAAAGGTGTAAAATGTTATAAGATAACAGAGAAGACAGGAAATGTAGTTGGTATGAAAGCTGTGGATGAGGACAGCGAGATTATGATTATCAACACAGAGGGAATTGTGATCCGCATGAAGTGTTCCGATATATCTCTGTACGGAAGAATTACTTCTGGAGTGAAATTGATTAATTTACCAGAAAATGAAACTGTTGCCAGTGTGGCGAAAGTAAGAAAAGCTTCTGCTGAGATTGATGGAGAAAAGGTAGAAATATCAGAAGAAGAAAAGAAATAATAAAATAATAAAAAAAACGAAAGAGTTTCAGGACTTGCTTCCTGGAACTCTTTTTCTTTTCTATAAAAGGATCCTTATTGCAGATGTGTATAATGTGAATATATTTTTCTGAATGTGAATAAGATATATCAGACTTCAGGAAAAGGGGGATTGTTTTGCAGAATAAAGCGGTATCTGCAGTGCTTAATTTTTTTATCCGGGCAATTGTGGGGATGGCTCTGATTTTTTTTATAAACCAGTATGTCCTTCCGGATGATTCTTCAATTAATGTAGGACTTAATGCAGTATCCTTTTTGACATCCGGAACCCTTGGTATTCCTGGAGTAGGACTTCTTTATGGAATTATGTGGTATCAGATTTTGTAACTATTTTACAAAAAGCGGCGGATTTGATTTTTGTGCTGGACAAAATAAAATCCGCCATTTATAATGCATCTTACACAGCAGACATCAGATGCTGTATCACCCGTTTATTATCGGGAATGCGGGTGAATCATAAGCCGGACCCGGATGTCCGGTATCATTTATTCGTACTGCACAATTCGCAGTGAAAATCAGAAAATGACAGAAGAAAAAAATAGCGGAAACCGTGCGTATGGAGCGGTTGTCATATGCGATGCCCAGGAAGAATACTCTGAAAATCTGTTTAAGATTCTGATGAGAAGATATTCCGGAAAGTATCAGTTTCATATCTTTCATGATCCGGAAAAACTACGGATATTTTCCAGGAATATGAGCATACAGATCCTTCTCGTTTCCGAAGGGTACGCAGAAGAACTGATACAGGGAATACAGGCTGAAAAAATATTTGTAATATCCGAAAACGAGAGCGCATGCAAAGAAGGCGGCAGATACATTTTCAGATACCAGTCCGCCGGGAAGATTATGGACGCGATTTTATCACAGGAAAGCATACACCAGGAAGAGGTATATCAGGAATGCCGCGTACAGGAGAGCGCATTACAGGAAAAATTATCACAGGAAAGATTATTACAGGAAAGAACATCGCGGGAAAGGATTTCAGGCAGAAAAGAAAGGCCGCGTATCAGAGATGAGCCGGTGATTAAAGGAATTCTGGGAATTTATTCTCCGGTCCACAGAATCGGAAAAACAAAGTATGCACTTCGTATCGGAAGACAGATGGCTGCAAGGGCACATTGTCTGTACCTTAATCTGGAAGGATGTTCCGGAGGCAGTTTTTACTTTCCGGAAAAGGAAGGCTGTGATATGGGAGATCTGCTTTACTGTATCAGGCAGGACGGAGGAAATCAGGGGATGAAGATCAGTTCCATGACCGGTCAGATTAATGGACTGGACTATATCCTTCCCATGAAAAATGAGGTGGACTTCCGTGCTGTAAAGGAGAAGGAATGGATCAGTCTTCTGAGTATCATCAGAGAAAAATGCATTTACGATACAATTATTCTTGATATCGGAGACAGTATAAGCGGATTATATGAGATTCTGCGGCAGTGCAGCCGGATCTATATGCCGTATATCGAAGAGGATGCAGCTCTTTCAAAGATGGAGCAGTTTGAAAGGAATATGAAGGAAGCAGGATATGGTGATATTCTGAACCGTACTGTCAGAAGAAGGATCAGAAGATCCAGATATCCCGAGGAAAGAAACGGAGGATCCCATGAATCGGACAGAACAGTTTTATGAACAGATTATGCTTCGTATGGACATGACCAGAGAGACCGGAGAAGAAGAACTCCAGGAAATAATCCGTTCAGTGCTGGAGCAGGCGGCAAAGGAAGAGTATATTCCTCTCCAGGATAAGATCAGGTTCAGCAGAGAACTGTTTAATGCATTCCGGAGGCTGGATATTCTGCAGGAACTGATTGAAGATGAAGAGATTACAGAGATTATGGTAAACGGAACGGATAATATATTCTATGAAAAATCCGGAAGACTGTATCGTTCGGACCGGTGTTTTCTGTCAGAAGAAAGGCTGTCAGATGTGATTCAGCAGATTGTAGGCGAGACGAACCGGTATGTAAATGAAGCATCTCCTATAGTGGATGCCAGACTGCGGGACGGTTCCAGAGTGAATGTGGTTCTGAAGCCTGTTGCAGTAAACGGTCCTATTATGACGATAAGAAAATTCCCCTCCGAGGCAGTGACGATGAAAGATCTGATCCGTATGGGCAGTGTTACGGAGGAAGCGGCGGATTTCCTGAAGAAGCTGGTTATTTCGAAATACAATATTTTTATAAGCGGAGGCACCGGGGCAGGGAAAACCACATTTCTGAATGCAATGTCGGATTACATTCCGAAAGATGAGAGAATTATTACCATTGAGGATAATGCGGAGCTTCAGATACAGGGAGTGGAAAATCTGGTAAAACTGGAAGCGAGAAGCGCCAATCTTGAAGGTGAAGGAGCTATTACAATACGGGATCTGATCCGGTCCGCGCTGAGAATGCGTCCGGACAGAATTATAGTAGGAGAAGTCAGGGGAGATGAGACAGTGGATATGATTGCTTCTGCCATGCTGAACGGACACAGCGGATCCATGTCTACCGGACATGCCAATAATCCGGAAGATATGCTGAACCGCCTGGAAACTATGATGATGATGGGGATTGATCTTCCGCTTCAGGCAATCCAGAGACAGATCGCATCCGCCCTTGATATCATTATTCACCTGGGAAGGCTTCGGGACAGAACAAGAAAGGTTCTGCGGATCGATGAAGTTCTGTCATATACAGGCGGCAGAATAGAGACCAATACATTATATGAATTTCAGGAGGAGGGAATGGAACATGAAAAAATTAAAGGATGCCTTGTGAAGGCGGGGGATCTCCGGAATAAAGGGAAACTTCTGGCTGCAGGATATAAGGAAACGTGAATATGCAGCCGGTATTTTAAAAACTTCGGTTATTTTCGGATTGATTCTGTATCTGTTTTATGAATCATTTATTCCTGCATTCTTCCTTTTCCCGTTATGGATCCTGTATATGAAGGACTGGACAGAGGACAAGGCCAGACAGAAAGAACAGCAGTTCCGGAGCCAGTTCCGGGACAGTATTCAGGCGATGTCGGCTGCTCTGAAAGCAGGGTATTCTGTAGAAAATGCGATCCGGGAAACGAAAAAAGATATTCTTCCCATGTACGGAAAAGACGCCAGGATTATAAAAGAGTATGAGCGTATGGCGGTCCGGCTGAATATGAACTGTCCGGCCGCCCAGGTGCTGGAGGAGTTCTCCGACAGGGTGAAGCAGGAAGATGTAGAAAATTTTGTAAATGTTTTTGCCGCGGCAAAGATCAGCGGCGGCGACAGTATATCCATTATCAGAAATGCAGTGCGCACGATCAGTGAAAAAATTGAAACAGAAAAAGAGATTGATACACTGCTGGCGTCCAAAAAACTGGAGTTTGATATTATGTGCGCTGTTCCGTTTGTCATTATCCTCTATATGAAGATGACTTTCGGAGAATTTCTCGAAGTGCTTTACGGCAGCACCGCGGGGATTGTCACTATGAGTATATGTCTTGCTGTATATATCGGCGCCTGTCAGTTTGGAAGAAAAGTGATCCGGATTGAAGTGTGAAGAAAGGACGGCCTGTATATATGAAGATAAAAAGAAAACTCAGGGAGATCGGAAAGAATCCGGTCTATATAAAATCAGGAATTTTTCTGCTGCTGTCTCTTTTCCTGTTTGTATGTGTATATATCCGGGACAACAGCAGAACCATTCCGACAGATGAAAACGGCCGGGAGCTTGTAAAAAGAAATGCAGATGCCGGAGAAAAAGAAAATCTTGAACTGAAAGTAAAAGCCGGCGATGTGGAGGAGTCTGTAAATATTACCGTGTCCGGACAGGCTTATGATACCGGGGAGCTGGAAGAAAAATTTGAAGAAGCAGCAGAAAATCTGGAGCAGATTATTCTGGGAGACAATGAAAATCCGGATGATGTGCGCACGGATATGAATCTTGTGACAGAAATACCGGATACGGGAATTTCCGTCACATGGGAACTGGATAATTATGATGTGATGGACATCAGGGGAGGGCTGAGACAGGAAAATCTTACAGAAGAAGGCACGCTTGTAAAGCTTACGGCACTGATGAGATATGAAGAAGAGACAGTATCCCATGAATTCTATGTCAGGGTATATCCGCCCAGAATGAGTGAATCAGAAAAGATACTGCAGGAAATAAGTGAAAAGGTCAGACAGACGGATGAGGAAACAAAAACACAGGCGTATCTTCCGCTGCCGGGCAATGTGAACGGAATAGAGATTCAGTGGGATTATACAGAAAATATACGGGCATTTGCCATTCTGATTCTTGGCGCAGGGGGAGCCTGTATGATCTGTGTATCTGACAGACAGCGGCGGAAAGAGGAAGAAAAGAAGAAGATCAGACAGATGAAAACAGATTATCCTCAGATCATTAATAAATTCAATCTTTATATCGGGGCGGGAATGACGGTCAGGCGTGCCTGGTTCTGTATTGCCGGGGATTACGAGAAAGAAAAAAAGAGAACCGGAGAACGGCAGGCTTATGAAGAAATGGTATACACCATGCATCAGATACAGGGAGGGACTGCAGAAGGGGAGGCATACGAAAGTTATGGAACCAGATGCAGAATTCCTTCTTACCGTAAATTCGGAACCATGCTTTCACAAAATCTCCGGAAAGGATCAAAAGGGCTGTCTGTCCTGCTGAAAAGAGAGGCTGAAGAAGCCTTTGAAGAACGGAAAAATCTGGCCAGAAAACTGGGAGAAGAGGCAGGAACAAAGCTGATGATTCCCATGTTCATGATGCTTGCTATTGTATTTGTAATTGTTATTGTACCCGCGTTTTTTACAATTCAGATCTAAAGATAAGGAGGAGAAAAATGAAGAGAATTATAGCAGGAGCAAAACGGAAATTAGATGCATTCAGAATAAAAGGAAAAGATTTTTTTATACGTCACGGAGAAGTGTCGGGAATTACAGTAATAGAACTAGTACTGATCCTGGTTATTATTATTGCGCTTCTTCTGATTTTCAAAAATCAGCTCATCAGTCTGATTAATTCTATTTTTGACAGAATTACATCAGAGAGTGCGGGAATCTGATATGAAGAAGGGCGAGATTACTGTTTTTCTCAGCCTGCTTTTTGTACTTCTTATTTCATTTGTCACAGGAGTTCTGGAGGCGGCCGTGATACAGACAGCCAAAAATATCAGCCGTCTGGAGGCAGACAGGGCAGTGTTTTCTGTTTTCGGCGAATATCAGAGAAAACTTCTGGAAGAATATCATGTTTTCACGCTGGAAGGAAGTTATGGAACCGGAGATTATGATGAGGAAAATGTTCTCAGACGCATGCATTATTACGGTACGGAAGGAATGGAACACAGTACAGCCGGAATTCAGTATCTGACAGATAACAGCGGACAGACCTTCCGGGAGCAGGTGACGGCGTATATGGAGCAGAGATACGGAATCGGACTGGTCAGAGATCTGACCGGGATGACTGAAGAGTGGGAGGAGCAGGACATTCAGGGAGAAAATATGAAGGAAAAGGAAGAATCCATACTGGAAGAATACAGGGATCTTACCGGGAGCGCACAGCCGGGAAGTCCGGAAGAAAATCAGATCGAAGAAGCAAATCCTTTTTCTTATCTGGAAACGATAGAAAAGTCAGGGATTCTCTCAATTGTACTTCCGAAGGAAATGGAACTGTCCGGAAAGCAGATTAATCCGGCAAGTCAGGCATCCTGCCGGCAGCTCAGAACAGGATATGGCACATTTCCTGCCAGGACGAATCTGGATGGCATAGAAGAAAAGCTGTTGTTCGATGAATATATTCTGCAGCAGTTTGAAAATGCGGCGATGCCGAATGAAAAGAATCTGACCACAGATACGGAAAGCAGCATGGGATCTGATGGCGGAGAAGAAAGGGAGAATAAGTCCCTGGATTATGAAGTGGAATATATTCTGGCCGGTAAGTCTTCGGACAAGGCAAATCTGGAAACGGTCCTTTTCCGGATCTTTCTGATCCGGATGTCGCTTAACTATATCTGTCTTATGGGAGACAGTTCCAGAAAGGCAGAGGCGCAGGTACTGGCTGTTGTTATATCAGTGCTTCTGCTCCTGCCGGAGGCAGCAGAACCTTTGAAGCATCTGATTCTGCTGGCATGGGCGGCAGGAGAAAGTGTAGTGGACATCAGAACTTTACTTGAAGGAAACAGGGTGCCGCTGGTAAAGAATTCGCAAAACTGGAAACTTCCTCTTTCCTCTCTGTTTCTGCTGGGCACAGGCAATGATACGGTGCAGGGCAGCGATACAGAAGGAGGCATTTCCTATGAGGATTATCTCAGAGCATTTTTATTTCTCGGAAATACAGGGAATATAACCATGCGTACGCTGGACCGGGTGGAAGAAAATCTTGCATCTGTATATGAAATGGATTATTTCCGGGCAGATCAGTGTATCTCCAGGATTGAAGTCAGTACAGAAGCTGACATTGCCGGAGGAATATCCTATACATTTCCCGTTGCTTTCGGATATGAATAAAAGCATGTTATTTCCGGTCCTGTTTCCGGCACAGATGTCCTTTCGTCTTTACCGCATTCCCTCATGCGGAGAAACTCATTCACACCCGTTTTAAAGAAAGGAAAATCAGCTGCGATGCAATTTATACAGACGAATAAAAAAACATCCCGATTCGAAAAAGAAAGGGCATCTGTGCCGGAATCAGGACCGGAAAATAAGGCAAGTATAACGATAGAGGCGGCGATTGGAATTCCACTGTTTCTCTTTGCTGTATTGTGTCTGATCTATATGATTGAAATACACAGTATCAGACTCAGCATTATGAACGCCGCGCAGAGCGCGGCAAAACAGGCGGCAGAGGATACCGCCGTTGTACCGGTGCTTAACACGGCGGAAATGAAGGCGGATATTATAAACCGGATAGGAATTGAAAGAGTGGAACGGAGTATTCTGGATGGAGGCAGCGGAGCAATCCAGTGCGAACAATCATTTCTTCTTCCGGATACAGGTGAGTTGTATGTCAGAATAAAGTATAGGATCAGAATTCCCCTGCCTGTATTTGGAAATCCTTCCGCAGAGTTTTCAGAGGAGTTCAGAATGAATGGATGGAGAGGATACCAGAACGGGGAAACTGGCGGAGAGGATGGCCAGATCGTGTATATAACGGAAAACGGTCTGGTGTACCATGAAGATCCTAAGTGTACCTATCTTCAGCTTTCTATAAATTTTGTACCATATGCACAGATTTCCGATCTTAGGAATGAGGGGGGAGGCAGATACAAAAAATGTGAAAAGTGTGTTTACGGGCCGCCGATGGCGGGAGTATATATTACCGATACAGGAGGAAAATACCACAATTCTCTTAACTGCAGCGGTCTGAAGCGTACAATACATGCAGTAAAGAAATCGGATGTAACGGGGAGAGGAGCGTGTTCAAGATGTTCATACTAGAAAATCCAGTACAATTTGCCGTGGAAAACAGGTGGCTGATATGCCGCATGGCATTCGGAGGATATTTGATGATCCTGGCCATTATGGATATAAAAAGGAGAAAGCTGAAGCTTACAGTTCTTCTGTCAGGAGTTCTGTTTCTTCCGGCAGGGGTACTCTGCCAAAGCGGGGTTCCTGCGGCTTTTCTTCTGGCAGGAGGCGCTGTGGGAGCAGTGTTTCTGGCAGTCAGTAAAGTAACAGAAGAAGCTTTTGGATACGGAGACAGCATCCTGATATTGATTATAGGAAGTTTTCTCGGATTCTGGGATATTCTTGCACTGCTTACTGCAGCATTTATACTGGCAGCGGCTTTTTCTCTTATTCTTCTTATCCGCAGCCGGTTCAGGAGGAAGGACACCTTTCCGTTTGTACCTTTTCTTACTGCGGCATATATAGGAGGGATGGCTGTTGGAATGTATTAATTGTATCGGAAGGAAAGAAAGACAGGAAAGAGAAAGGAAACAAAGAGAAGATGTAAAAGGATCAGCGACGGTAGAGATGTCTTATATTATGCCTTTGCTTCTGTTGTTGTTTCTTTTTATCACATACACAGTATTTTACTATCATGATAAGCTGATTTTAAATGGCGCTGCAGCAGAAACAGCTGTACTGGGCGCTCAGCTTGAGAGAAAAAAGGAAGCAGCAGATTATGATCTGGAAGAGATTTTTGAAGAAAGGATAAAGGGAAAGCTGATCTACATGACAGATGTTGATGTATCGGTACAAAGAGACGAGGATGAGATCACGGTATCGGCTGCTGCACAGAAGTCTGTCATGAGGCTGAATATCTGCCAGAAAGCCGCTATTGTAAAACCGGAGGAAAAAATCAGATGGCTGACTTGAAAATATCATATGAGAAAGACTGGGACAGCGCCTGTATCCATGCTGATCTGCCCTGCCCGTATGCAGAGGATTATCAGCTGCGTATGCTGAAGAATAATTTCATTCCTCATCTGGCTCATGTTGACGGAACCGGACGGGACGGAACGAGCAGGTATACGTTCCGGTCGGACGGAGGAATATTAATAGAAGAAAAGTTCCGGTCCAGAGATATCCGTGCAAAGGATGTCCTTACATTTACAGAACAGCTTCTTGAAACAGCAGAGAGCCTGACCGAGCATATGCTTAACCCGGACAGAATCCTTCTTTCACCGGAGCTGGTGTTTGCAGAAGAAGAAAATTTTCGGTTCTGTTATCTGCCGGCAGGAAGAGACGATACCGATGTTACACTGGGGGGATCTTTTCACCGGATGACGGAATACTTTGTGGAAAAACTGGATTACAGGGAGACGGACGGGATCCTTCTGGTATACAGACTTCACAAAGAAACAATGCAGGAGAACTTTGATCTGAAAAAAATTCTGGAAGAATATAAGGAAGAATCTGCAGAGTGCAGGAAAGAAGAGGAGGAGAGCAGAGAAGAAAGCGGAAGAGGACTTTCAGAAGGAACCGTTTTCCTTCCGGATAACGAAGAAGAGGAAGAAAATGCAGACGGCGGCAGATACGTTACTGCCCGGAAAACTATGTGCGTAAAAGAAAAAAATACAGCTTACGGGGCCATACGCAAAGTAATGAACCGGATAAAGACAGGAAGATGGGGAGAGTGGGAAGACCTGATTACTGAAATAGATGGACAGGACCGGGACGGTCATTTATAATGATGCATAAGTAGAAAAATCAGATCAGATGACAGAGAAAAGAGGATGCATTGTGAAAAAAAGACCGGAAGCAGTATGTACTGTTGTTCTTATAGTGATAAATGTGGCGGTATTTCTGATACTGTCTGCCATGGGCGATACGGAAGATGCAGTTTTTATGATGAATCACGGAGGCATGTATGAGCCGCTCATTGTGCAGGAACATGAATACTACCGGCTCTTTACAAGTATGTTCCTTCATTTTGGAATGTCCCACCTGCTGAATAATATGGTTCTGTTAGGAGCACTGGGATGGAATCTGGAGATTGAAACAGGAAAAATCAAGTTTCTGATTATCTACCTGGTCAGCGGTCTGGGCGGAAATCTTCTTTCTCTTTTTAATGATCTGAGGCTGCCGCTGGGAGAACAGGCTGTTTCGGCAGGCGCCTCGGGTGCTATATTTGGTCTGATGGGAGCTCTGCTCTTTGTGGTAATTGCAAACAGAGGCAGACTGGGCAGGCTTTCCGGCAGGGGCATACTCTTTATGATTGCGCTCAGCCTGTATTACGGCCTGACCAGCACAGGCGTAGATAACTGGGCGCATATCGGAGGTCTGGTATGTGGATTTATTCTTTCAGCTATCCTGTACCGGCCGGGCAGAACATACAGATCATACGGGAAGAATTACGGTGAAAACGGTTCCCGTTTCATGTGAGGATGAAGCAGAGATGGTACCTCTGTGCGCCTCTACAATTCTTCTGGAAAGGGACAGGCCAAGCCCAGTTCCTCCTTCCTTGTGAGAGAAAAACGGATCAAATATCCGGTCAATTTCATCATCCGGAATACCGCATCCGTTATCCGTACATCGGATCACGACCTGAGAGTTTTCTTTTTCTGCTGAAAGAGTGATTACCCCGTCTTCTTTTACTGCATCTTTTGCATTACGCAGAAGATTTAATACGACTTCTTCCAGTTTGACTTTGTCACCTGTAAAGTCACCCAGTTCCGGGGAGATACTGGAGGAAAAGCAGATTTTTGAATTTTCAGAATCAAGAGAAATAGCAAAAGATATGGCGATGTTTTTTAGAAGTCCGCCAATTGGAAATACAGAATAATGCAGGGTACTGCTGTTATTAAATGTGGTAAGTTCATTCAGCAGACTGCACATAAACTGAATGTCTTCCATAGTCTGTTTCCAGTTATAGAATTCTTTTACCTCCGGGTGCTGAGCTTCTATAACCTGGAGGGAGGAAGAGATAAGGGTCAGGGGATTCCTGATCTCATGCGCAATCATGGATATATCTGTGTGATGATTTTCCATCAGCTGGGTTATGATACTTTTCGCTTCCCTGTTCTCCTGCATTAACTGGTTCATCCTGTTGATATCTATATTTTCAAGCATGGATTTCTCTCTCTTTCTTTTTATATTTCCTTTTTCTCTAGTCTAGCATGGGGAAAGGGTCTGTTCAATAAAATAAGAACGACAGATTTCGACAGAAAAATTCGACAAAATGTCAGGCGGAAATCTTTACGTGCAGGATAAAATCCTTCTCTTTTTCCAGAAAATGGTCTATACTACTTACAAAAGAATTCAGGAAAAGAGGAATAATTATGAAAGATAAGGATTGTTTATTTTGTAAAATTGCGGCAGGAGAGATCCCGTCAGCTACACTTTATGAAGATGAGGATTTTCGTGTGATTCTTGATCTGGGACCGGCATCAAAAGGACATGCCCTGATTCTTCCGAAAGAGCATTACAGAAATCTGTATGATATTGATGAAGATGTTGCGGCAAAGGCAATGGTTCTTGCCAAAAAGATGGCTACAAAAATGAAAGACGCACTTGGATGCGATGGATTTAATATTGTACAGAATAATGAAGAACCGGCAGGGCAGACGGTATTTCATTTTCATATGCACCTGATACCCCGTTATAAAGGGGATAATGTAGGTCTTGGCTGGAATATGGGCAAACTTACAGATGAGGTCAGGGACGAAATATTAGAGAAAATGAAATAAGCCGGAGAAATTATGTTTACAGGAAATCGTGAATTTAACGAGATTTATGAGCAGTATAAGAATCTCGTCCTGAAAGCAGCGTATATGTATTCAGGAGATAATAGCGATGTGGCGGAAGACATAACTCAGGATACTTTTCTAAAACTTTACGTTAATTTTGAAGAACTGAAGAGCGGAAATATACCATCGTGGCTTTTCACAACAGCGAAGAACGAGGCGATCAATTTCAGAAAGAAATCCCAAAGAGAAGTTCTGGTAGGAGAACGGGAAGAGATTGAACGTAACTCGCCGGTCTGTGAAGGCGCAGAAGAGAACTATCTGAAAAGCGAACAGAAAGAAGAAAACAGCCGTCTGCATGAGAAGATATTTTCAGAACTTCGGGCTAAAAACAAGAGATGGCACGATGCGATTCTGCTTGTATACTATATGGATATACCTCAGGCAAAAGCAGCTGAGATGCTGGGAATGCGTACACAGGCACTTTACACAATGCTCCACAGAGCAAAGAAGTGGATTCGGAAAAAATTCGGCGTAGAGTATGAAGAGATGAACAGAAAAGAATAACAGGTGCCTTGCGGCACCTGTCTGAACAAAATATCTTAATTGTGATCAGCAGCTTCCTCGATCAGACCGATAATGGTGTCGATGGAATCCTGCTGTCCGGAATTGCGCATGGCGTCCATAAAGGTACTGCGATTATCGTAGAGGTGCTGTACTGCCTGGAGAAGAGAGTCTTTTGAAAGATTTTCCTCTTCAATTACCATACTGAAGCCCTGACGTTCAAATGATCTGGCGTTTAAGATCTGATCTCCGCGGCTCGCTTTGGCTGAAAGCGGAATCAGAAGGTTCGGTTTTCTGAGAGCAAGAAGTTCACAGATTGCATTAGCTCCTGCCCGGGATATTACTATGTCTGCAAGGGCGAAAATATCGCGGAGTTCATTCTTAATATATTCAAACTGACAGTAGCCTTTTGTACCGTTCAGTGACTCGTCTGTCTTTCCTTTTCCGCACAGATGAATGACCTGGAATTTATTAAGAAGTTCAGGGAGAGCCTCCCTTACCGCGTTATTTACAATGACAGAACCAAGACTTCCGCCTATGACCAGGATGACAGGTTTGTCAGCAGTAAAACCGCACATATCCATAGCCGCAATTTTATTACCGGACAGAAGTTCCTGACGGATGGGAGATCCTGTCAGGACTGCTTTCCCTTCGGGAAGACATTCCAGTGTCTCAGGAAAGTTGCAGCACACTTTTGTCGCAGAAGGAATGGCAATCTTATTGGCCAGTCCCGGTGTCATGTCAGACTCATGGATAATTACAGGCACTTTGCTTTTCTTTCCCGCAAGTACAACCGGGACAGAGACAAAGCCGCCTTTGGAAAAGATAACATCAGGCTTTAATTCTTTGATCAGTTTGCGGGCTTCTCCGAAGCCTTTGATCACACGGAAAGGATCGGTAAAATTCTGAACACTGAAATAGCGCCTCAGCTTTCCGGAAGAAATGCCGTGATAGGGAATGCCGAAAGGTTCAATCAGTTCCTTTTCGATTCCCGCATAGGAACCAATATACTGGATATCATAACCAAGCTCTCTGAGCCTGGGAATAAGGGCAATATTTGGAGTAACATGTCCGGCAGTTCCTCCGCCGGTCAGAATAATACGCTTCATAATCATAACCTCCTGAATCTTCGTGATGTCAAGAATATCTCCGGTATTCCCGCCGGAGCATCTATCAGCTGCCATATATACAGCTGCTGATATGTATTTACATCTTTCTTAGGCTAATATCATCTTACCGTTATTTGGGGAAATGTCAAGGAAATCTGGGACAGAAAAAAGGTAGAAAAATGAAAGAACTCAAAAAATTATCACTGAAAGAAGAAATAGATAAACAGGCTGAAAAAACAGAGAAAGAAGTCCGTGAGAACAAAGAAATCGAGGACATGAAAGTTTCTGAGGACATGGAAACATCTCTTTTCAGCCGGATCCAGGAATATGAATACGACAAGCGAATAAAAAAAGTGTACCGCCGCAAGAAAAAGCGCATGATTATAGTAGCATTTGCGGCGGTCCTTGTCCTTGCCCTTGGGAGTATGATAACGGGCGTGGGCAGCAGATCTTATTGGAGGGTGCTGTGGGATAGAGTAGTTGGAGATGAAGAAGCATCGGTGATAAATATTGAGGATATGGATTCGCAGAAGTCTGAGAATGTGGATGAGCTTGATACTTATAGAGAAATAAATCAGACATTTGGTATTGCTGCTGTCAGGATGATGATAAAACCGTCAAATATGTATCTGGAAAGCTATACCATAGATAAAGAACAGAGATATGCAGTTCTTTTTTATAATTATAAAAATGAGATAGTAAAATATTCTATATACCTGAACGATTCCGACTCGTCCTTTGGTCAGAAAGAAACTGATGAACAGACAGATGAGTATAAAATAAATGCAAGCGGTGTTACTATTCAAGTAGAAGAATATTCGATAGAAGGAGAAGATAAAAAAAGATATGTAGCTGAATTTCAATATAGAGATGTAAACTATCAGCTTAAAGGGATTATGGAAAAAGATAAATTTAATGAAATTTTGGAAAATCTCAAATTTATAGTAAAAAAAGCGTAAGTTTTTGTCGAGTTAATTGTTTACTTATTAGAGGAACAAGAAAACAGTTTTGTACGAGCGAGGATTAAGAAATGAAAAAACGTATCATATCTATTGCGGCAGTTTTTTCTTTCCTTATCTGCATGGTGATAGCACCGGAAATCAATGCGGCGGCGGAAGATTATAAAATTGTGGATGGATCCTACCTGACAACAGATGAATCTTCTGCAGGAACTACATCCAGCAAAGAAACACGGGGAATTCATCTTATGGATGGAGAGTGTTCTATAACAAATGCAGGGATAGGAAGAATTTATACTTATGCAGCAACTACAGCAAATCATGAAGTTGATTATGCACTAGTTATTATTTATGTTGAAAGGTATCTGGAAGATGTTGATGCCTGGGGTCATGTGGATGCTTGGTCGGAAGAAGTAACAGATGATTATTATGTTGCAACATCTAAATCCTTAGAAGTAGAACCGGGATATTATTATCGGGTTCGGGCAGAACATATTGTATGGGAGGGTGATGACCTGCCAGAAGAGACCTTCTCATTTACAGACGGAATCTGGGTATCCTAAATCAAAACAAAATAAAACCCTCTTCTCATTGAGTTCCGGGAGCAGCCGCTGATCTGGGCAACAGGAGTAACTTTTTTAAATTATGATTCAATAATTTGAGATACCTGTCCGAGAAAACACCACAATTAATTGCTCCGTTCAGCGGCTGCTCCCAGAACTCAATGGGAGGGGCTTTTTTATTTTTATTATTATTTCCCGACTGCTGATTTTAATGCCTGGGCAAGCTGGTCCGGGCAGGAAGTAGGTTTGAATCCGCAGCGGATCCCCTCGATGCGGGAGATGGCTTCATTCACATCCATACCGTCAATAAGACGGGAGATGCCCTGAAGGTTTCCATTGCATCCGCCTACAAATGAAACATTTCTAACCTTATTATCAATAATATCAAAATGAATCTGCTGGGAGCAGACACCCTGTGGTCTGTAGTCCATGATTAACGCCTCCTTTTCTGTATGAGCGCTTCTGGATATTCAGTCAGAAGACATCCTGTTACACTCTCCTGCATTATAGCAAATAAAAATAGGAAATACAAATTTGCAGAAGAAAATGTCCCTATTTTTCGTGGGAAAAATTCATAAAGTGACATTTTGTACGGAGGCATTTCTGATTTTAATTCTGAAGCTTCGAGCTTTTATAAATGAACAATCCCGAAGTTTATATGAAAATATTCCTGTTTCCCATATGAGAAAAAATTCTGCATTCCGGCAGGCCGGAGTGTAGAAATATGTAGAACGGTTTTTGAGGACAGGTGTACAAAGATGGTCTATAATGTGCACAAACACAATTTACACCGTCATCTGGCAGGAAAATCGTGTGGGAGAGAAATCAGACAGGAGGGTTTGTTATGTTTGCTACATTAAAAGATTTAGCGACAGATACCAATGTAATTGTCTATCTGATGACAGCCGTTGGTATCCTTGGGGTGCTGGCAAAAATCATTAACCAGCTTACACTTCACCGACTGGTAAAAGCGGCAGGAAACATGCCGAAAAGTACGCACAGACTGATAAAACTCGTCAGAGCCAAATATGAACACGCATGTATGATACACGATTCAGTGGAAAATATTGATGCGTTTGTGGAAAAATACATATATGAATACAGAGGCTTTCTGTTCCGGATCCATACATGGAGGCAGATCGAGCTGCTGTCCGTGTGGTTTGCCGGCATTCTTGCAGCGCTGGGAGCAGCGCTTAATTACCTTTCTTCCGGATTTTCAGAATCCGTTTATCAATATATTGCAGGCGGACTGGCCGAGATGGTACTTCTGTCTGTTATCATCAGGCTTTCAGATGAGCCTTACAAAGTAAATGCAGTGAAGATGTACATGGTGGATTACCTGGACAATATCTGTGCGTTCCGTCTGAGAAGACAGAGAACATCAGAAAGGGAATCGATTGATGTTATCGCTGCAGAAAGCTCCTCAAAATCTGCATTTCAGGCAGAAGTGCAGGAGAGCGAACCGGAGAAAGCGGCTGTTTCAAAGGCTGCGGCCGGAAAGAGCAGATCCAGAGGCATATTAAAGAGTGGATCCAGAGCCGAGGCTCAGGAAGCAAGAACCCGGGAAACTCGGGCGCAGGAGGCACGGGGCCAGGAATCCAGGGGCAAGGTATCTCTATCAGGGGAATCCAAAGATCCGGAGGAGGTGAATTATACGGCAACAGACAAAGAGTCCCGGCTGTCCATTAATATTGAGGGAGAGCCCAGAACGGCAGAAAAAGGCGAGGCCGCACGGCAGGCGGTGAGACGGACTGTAAATGAAAGAAATGAAGAGGAGGACAGACCGGCGCTCAGGGAGGAGACGATACGGCAGATTCTGGAAGAATTTCTTGCATGATTTCTGCAGAATACTGATTTGGCAGAGGAGAACTGGGGGATTGCTGAATGGGGAGGCTGCGTTTTCTGTTCCGGGGAAAGGGTTTTGATAAAGCACGCTGTTTTAACTTGAATAAGAAACGCAGATTTGGTAAAATGTGCATAGAGTATCGGGCGCGGAAACCGGTTTTTGGTAAGCCCGTCAGGCGGACCCGTATGGTTAAGCGGGAAAACAGAGCGGTGAGACAGGAGGATGCACCGACGCTGCAAAAGAAGAGATCGAAGATCAGGGAGGAAGGATAACGATGAGCAATGTAACATTTGACTATTCAAAGGCATGCGGTTTTGTGCAGGAGCACGAGATCGAATATATGAGCGAACTGGCTGAGCAGGCAAAGGACAGGCTGCTTGCGAGGACAGGAGCGGGAAATGATTTTCTGGGATGGATTGACCTTCCGGTAGATTATGACAAGGAAGAGTTTGACCGTATTCTGAAAGCGGCAGAAAAGATTAAAAGTGATTCAGATGTACTTGTTGTCATCGGAATCGGCGGTTCCTATCTGGGAGCAAGAGCGGCGATCGAATTTCTGGGACATTCTTTTGCGAATGAGGTGTCCAGAGAGATCAGAAAAGCGCCGGAGATCTATTTTGCAGGAAACAGCATCAGCAGCACATATCTGAAAGATCTGATGGATGTAATCGGAGACAGGGATTTCTCTGTAAATGTTATTTCAAAGTCAGGAACAACAACAGAGCCGGCCATTGCCTTCCGTGTATTTAAAGAGCTTCTGGAGAAGAAGTACGGCAAAGAAGGGGCTGCAGGAAGAATATATGCGACAACGGATAAGGAAAAGGGTGCGCTGAAAAATCTGGCAACAGAAGAAGGCTATGAAACCTTTGTAGTACCGGATGATGTGGGAGGACGTTTCTCCGTTCTTACTGCTGTAGGCCTGCTTCCTATCGCTGCAAGCGGTGCAGATATTACAAAACTGATGGAGGGAGCTGCGGCTGCAAGAAAAGATGCAATTGAGAAAGATTTTGCAGAGAATGATGCAATGAAATATGCGGCAGTGAGAAACATTCTTCTCCGCAAAGGAAAAGTGGTGGAAGTGCTGGCTAACTATGAGCCGGG
Organism: uncultured Ruminococcus sp.; assembly: GCA_900553885.1. GTDB lineage: Bacteria > Bacillota > Clostridia > Lachnospirales > Lachnospiraceae > Mediterraneibacter. The sequence continues at coordinate 13,705 of USFD01000022.1, read as the reverse complement.
ACTGCATTACGTATCAGAGTGGTGGAAACAGCTTTACGGCGAGAGTGAAGGAAAAGACCAGAAAGGTATTTTCCCAGCATCTGTGGATCTTACAACAGATCTGCATTCTATGGGACAGTTTATCCAGGACGGAAACAGAATTATGTTTGAGACAGTGATGAATGTGGAGAAATCCAGAGAAGAGATTGTCATTAATGAAGAGCCGGTTGATCTGGACGGACTGAACTATCTTGCCGGAAAGAATATGGACTTTGTAAATAAAAGCGCTATGAATGGTACGATCCTGGCGCATACAGATGGAAATGTGCCGAACCTCAGGGTGAACATTCCGGCACAGGATGAATATTCTCTTGGACAGCTTTTCTATTTCTTTGAGTTTGCATGCGGTGTGAGCGGATATTTACTCGGCGTTAATCCGTTCAATCAGCCGGGCGTTGAGAGCTACAAGAAAAATATGTTTGCTCTGCTTGGAAAACCGGGCTATGAGGCAGAGAGAGAAGAGCTGCTGAAGAGACTGTAGGGAGAATCATATAATAAGTTTGAAGTGCCCGTGAAAATAGGGTATAATAAAAGGCAGTCGGAGAAAACCGGCTGCCTTTTTGAACTCTGTGTATCCGGGGGAAAAGTCTGGTAACAAATAGTACAGGCACAATATAAATACACAGAGCAGGATTGCAGGAGCCGGTAATGTAAAGGAGGAAGTTATTATGTTACGAATCGGAATGCTGACAAGCGGCGGAGACTGTCAGGCACTGAATGCAGCTATGCGCGGCGTTGTAAAAGGAATCTGTTCCAAGAGGAACGACGTTGAGATCTACGGATTTAAAGACGGATATAAAGGTCTGATTTATGCAGACTTCAGTATGCTTACGTCAAAAGATTTTTCCGGAATTCTCACAAGAGGAGGAACAATTCTCGGTACATCCAGACAGCCTTTCAAGCTGATGCGTGTTCCGGATAAGGACGGACTGGACAAGGTGGAGGCGATGAAGCATACATATCACAAGCTGAATCTGAACTGCCTTGTGATACTTGGAGGAAACGGAACTCATAAAACAGCCAACCTGCTTCGCGAAGAAGGTCTGAATGTTATTACCCTTCCCAAGACCATCGACAACGATCTCTGGGGAACGGAGATGACTTTCGGATTCCAGAGCGCGGTAGATATTGCTACAGATACGATTGACCGGATTCACACAACAGCTACTTCCCACAGCCGCGTATTTATTATAGAAGTAATGGGGCACAAAGTAGGACATGTTACCCTGCATGCGGGAATTGCAGGCGGAGCTGATATTATCCTTCTTCCGGAGATTCCCTATGATATCAAATCCATTAAGAAAGTTATCGAAGGACGTTCCAAAGCCGGTAAGGCATTTACAATTCTTGCAGTAGCAGAGGGCGCGATTTCCAAGAAAGATGCGAAACTCTCGAAGAAAGAGTACAAGGAGAAACTGGCGAAGAGAAAATATCCGTCTATCGCATATGAGCTGGCGGAGCAGATCGAGAAGGAGACGGATAAAGAAGTCCGCATCACCGTACCGGGACATACCCAGAGAGGCGGTTCTCCGTGCGCATACGACAGAGTATTTGCCACGAGAGTCGGCGCAAAGGCAGCAGAGCTGATTCTGAAGGAAGAATATGGATACATGGTTGCGATGAAGAACGGTGAGACAACAAAAGTTCCGCTGGAAGAAGTGGCAGGAAAACTGAAAACAGTGGATCCGAAGTGCAGCATTATCAAAGAAGCAAGGATGATCGGTATCAGCTTCGGAGATGAATAAAACAGGAACAGGAGAGTAATTCATGTCATATACGGCACTTTACAGAAAATTCCGGCCCACGGTATTTGAAGATGTCAAGGGGCAGGATCATATTATTACAACATTGCAGAATCAGATTAAGGCAAACCGTATCGGACATGCGTATTTGTTCTGTGGAACAAGAGGTACCGGGAAAACAACGGTGGCGAAAATATTTGCAAAAGCCGTAAACTGTGAACACCCGGTTGACGGAAGTCCCTGCGGCGAATGTGCTATGTGCAGATCGATTGCGGCCGGGACTTCCATGAATGTAATTGAAATTGACGCCGCGTCAAATAACGGCGTGGACAGCATCCGGGAAATCCGGGAAGAAGTAACCTATCGTCCGACGGAAGGAAAGTACAAGGTCTACATTATCGACGAGGTGCATATGCTCTCCATAGGAGCTTTTAATGCGCTGCTGAAAACGCTGGAAGAGCCGCCGGAGTATGTGATTTTTATTCTGGCTACAACGGAGATTCACAAGATTCCGGTTACAATTCTTTCACGGTGCCAGCACTATGATTTTAAAAGAATCAGCATTGAGACCATAACGGACAGGATGAAAGAGCTGATGGATACAGAGAAAGTGGATGTGGAAGACCGGGCGCTGACCTACATTGCCAAGGCGGCGGACGGTTCCATGCGTGATGCGCTGAGTCTTCTGGATCAGTGTATTGCGTTTTATCTGGGACAGAAACTGACCTATGACAATGTTCTGGAAGTTCTGGGAGCAGTGGATACAGATGTGTTCAGCAGGCTTCTGAGGAAAATCCTGGACAGAGATGTGGCGGGCGTGCTGGATATTGTGGAAGATCTGGTTATGATGGGCAGGGAGCTGACCCAGCTTGCATCGGATTTTACCTGGTATCTGCGGAACTTGCTTCTGCTGAAAACATCTGATAATATAGAGGATGTGCTGGATGTATCCACGGAAAATATGGCACAGCTCAAAGAAGAAGCTCAGATGATTGATACAGATATGCTGTTCCGGTATATCCGGATTTTCTCCGAACTTTCCGGACAGTTGAAATACAGTACCCAGAAGAGGATTATGCTGGAAGTAGCACTGATTAAAATGTGTGTTCCGGCTATGGAGACAGCCCAGGATTCTATGCTTGACCGGATTCGCGCAGTGGAACAGAAGCAGGAAGAACTGGAGAAAGGTCTGGAAAACGGGGCAGCGCAGAAAGTTGTGTATGTCAGCGGCGATTCTGTTCCGGGAGGTGCTTCAGCCGGCGGTGCTGAAAGACAGACGTCTGCGAAAATAGAACTTCCTGCAGCTATACCGGAGGAAATTCAGGAAGTGGTTAAAAACTTCCGTTCCATTGCAGATGAAGCTTCCGGTATGATCAGAGGATATCTGAAAAAAGCCCGCCTGAGCCTGGGCGGGGACAATCGGCTGCTTATTGTGCTTCCGGACAGCCTTGGCGCCAGTGTCGTGGGAAGAGAAGATCATGTCCGGGAACTGACAGATCTGATCGAACAGAAAATCGGAAAAAAGGTGGAAGTCGATGTGCGCTGCATTGAGGAAGGCAGACATTTCGAAGACACTTTCGTGGATATTGAGCAGAAAATAAATATGGAAATCACTGTGGAGGATTAAATATGGCAAAAAGAGGAGGTTTCCCTGGCGGCGGAATGCCGGGAAATATGGCAAATCTTATGAAGCAGGCGCAGAGAATGCAGCGCCAGATGGAAGAACAGCAGAAAGAACTGGAATCCAAGGAGTTTACTGCAACAGCAGGCGGCGGAGCAGTTGAAGTAACCGTATCAGGAAAAAGAGAAGTATTGAAAGTAAAACTGGCTGAAGAAGTCGTGGATCCGGACGATATTGAAATGCTGGAAGATCTGATTGTGGCGGCGTCGAACGAAGCCCTCAGAAAAGTAGAAGAAGAATCCGGTGCGGCAATGTCGAAACTGACAGGAGGCATACCGGGGATGTTCTAGTCTTCAGAATATTCTGAAAATACGCGCCAAAGGGGACGGACCCTTTTGGAAAGGGGTCTGTCCCCTTTGAGCAGAATATTCAGAATCTTTGCGTACAAAAGGGGCTGGCGCTTGATATTGGAGCCGCTCCTTTTCAATTTATGACAGAGGTGTAAAAAATGGACTATTACAGTAATCAGATCAGCCGTCTGATCGAGGCTTTTTCCCGTCTGCCCGGCATTGGAAACAAGTCAGCGCAGCGTCTGGCTTTTCATGTGATCAATATGCCGCTGGACCAGGTGGAAGCTCTGGCCGCTGCAATTGTGGATGCGAGAAAGAATGTGAAATACTGCAAGGTGTGCTGTACCCTGACAGACCAGGAAATCTGTCCGATCTGCGGCAATAATGAGCGGGATCACAGGACAATTATGGTGGTTGAGACGCCGCGGGACCTGGCTGCTTATGAAAAGACTGGAAAATACAACGGTGTCTATCATGTGCTGCACGGGGCCATCTCACCCATGCTTGGAATCGGACCGGGAGATATTCGTCTGAAGGAGCTGATGGAACGGCTGCAGGGGGATGTGGACGAGGTGATTATAGCTACAAATTCCAGTCTGGAAGGCGAGACGACGGCTATGTATATCAGTAAACTGATCAAACCGGCAGGAATTAAGGTAAGCCGGATCGCAAGCGGAGTTCCCGTGGGAGGCGATCTGGAATATATTGATGAAGTTACGCTGCTCCGTGCATTGGAGGGCAGAACAGAACTTTAACGGGGTCTCCTGCAGATCCTGGAGTCTGTCTTTATTTTTCTGAAGTGTGAGGGATTTTTATGAGCAGAAAAAAGGTGACGTCATCTGATGTAGCAAAGAGGGCGGGAGTTTCCCAGGCCACTGTGTCAATGGTTCTGAATAAAAAATATAATGTATCTTTTTCAAAGGAAGTAATTCAGAATGTGGAGCAGGCAGCCGCGGAGCTTGGCTATGTGCTGCCGAAGAGAAAGGTTCAGAGGGAAGAACGAAGAGAAAAACTTCTGGTCGTGATCAGCCCGAACCTGACAAATCCATATTATGTCATGCTTCTCCAGGGCATTGAATCCAGAGCCACGGAGCAGGGATACGGGATTTTTGTCTGTAATACCCAGCGCGATCTGAAGCTGGAAGAGCGGTATCTGAAAATGATGTCCGATATCAATCCTCAGGGAATCATTTATATCTGTAATCCAAGTAAATGTTTTATGGGAAAAGTGGAAGAACTGTCCAAAAAGATTCCGGTGGTTGTTATTAATAATCAGGATGAGAAGCTGAATGTGGACGCAGTTGAACTGGATAATTCGAAACTGGGGCGGCTGATGGCCAGACATCTGATCGAACTGGGACATCGGCATGTGGCGTATATTGCTTCTCCTCTGACAGTGCGGCAGAAGCAGAGATCCCGGCGCGTGGAAGGATTTCTGGCGGAATTTCAGAGTGTGGGACTTGGTGATAATGTGATTATCAGGGCTGCTGATGAAAGGACAGATGCAGATATACCGGGAATTGATTCGGAGTACCGGATCGGATATGACCTGACGAAAGAACTGCTGAAAGAGCACAAAGAACTTACAGCGATTGCAGGGCTTAATGATATGATTGCATTTGGAATCCTGGATGCACTTCATGACGAAAAATACAAAGTGCCCGGGGATATGTCGGTTATGGGCTGCGACAATACATTGTTTGCAAAAGTCAAAAAAGTATCTCTTACGACCATAGAACATTTCGTAATTTATAAGGGGATGGATGCCTTTGATATCATAACGAAAAAGATTAATTCCCGCAGAAAAAAATATACGGAGATTGAACCTGTAAGCATATATCATGTGGAATATGAACCCCGGATTGTAGTCAGGGGAACAACGTCTTATCCGCCGAGTGAAAAAAGAAAAATTAATAAAAAACAGAAGTAATATTAGTAATTATATTTTACGTTAAGCTGCTGAAACCGCTTAAAATAAAGGATTATGAAATATTGCTTCTTTTTTTATTAATTAAAATAAATAAAATATCATTAATAAGAGGAATTATCAATTTAAAATCTGTGTTAATATTTTTTAATCCTGTTGACCAGTGTTTTTTAAACCTTTATAATCAGATTATAAAGGTAAACGAACCAAAAAAGGAGGAACAAAAATGAGGTTTTTTATTGACACAGCTAATGTTGATGACATCAGAAAAGCCAACGATATGGGCGTTATCTGCGGCGTAACAACAAATCCGTCTCTGATCGCAAAAGAGGGACGTGTTTTTGAAGAGGTTATTGCAGAGATCGCGTCTATCGTAGACGGACCGATCAGCGGCGAGGTTAAGGCAACCACAACTGATGCAGAAGGTATGATAAAAGAAGGCCGTGAGATTGCAAAGATTCATCCGAACATGGTTGTAAAAATTCCTATGACAGTAGAAGGACTTAAGGCATGTAAGGTGCTTTCTTCTGAAGGAATTAAAACAAATGTTACTCTTATCTTCACATCCAACCAGGCACTTCTGGCAGCAAGAGCAGGCGCTACATATGTATCACCATTCCTTGGACGTCTGGACGATATTTCCGTAAGAGGTGTAGATCTTGTGGCTGAGATTGCCGAGATCTTCAGAGTGGCAGGTATTGAGACACAGATCATTGCAGCAAGTGTGCGCAATACAATGCACATCACAGACTGTGCACTGGCAGGCGCTGATATTGCTACCGTACCGTACAAAGTAATCGAGCAGATGACACACCATCCGCTGACAGATGCCGGAATCAAGAAATTCCAGGATGATTACAGAGCTGTATTCGGTGATTAATAAAAAGGAAATAGTCAGATAATTTAAGTAAAAGGGGACGGACCCCTTTGGGTAGAAAAATCAGACAATTCAGTGAATAGAGGAGAATTTCATGGACAAGTTAAAATTAATGAAAACTGCCAATGAAGTCCGCAAAGATATTGTAACGGCTGTTCACAGCGCGAAAGCCGGACATCCGGGCGGATCATTATCAGCAGCAGATATATTTACCTATCTTTATTTTGAAGAAATGAATATCGATCCGGCAGATCCGAAGAAGGCAGACCGTGACAGATTTGTGCTTTCCAAAGGACATACCGCTCCGGGTCTGTATTCTGTACTGGCAGAGAGAGGATATTTCCCGAAGGAAGATCTTAAAACACTTCGTCATACAGGTTCTTACCTTCAGGGACATCCGGATATGAAGCATATTCCGGGTGTTGATATGTCTTCCGGTTCTCTGGGACAGGGTATCTCCGCTGCAGTGGGAATGGCTCTGGCTGCAAAACTTACAGACGCAGATTACAGAGTATACACTCTGCTTGGAGACGGCGAGATTCAGGAAGGCCAGGTATGGGAGGCTTCCATGCTGGCAGCACACCGCAAACTGGATAATCTTGTTGTAATCGTTGACAATAATAACCTTCAGATTGATGGAGCAATTACGGAAGTCAACTCCCCGTATCCTATCGACAAGAAGTTTGAGGCGTTTAATTTCCACGTAATTAATATCGACGGAAATGATTTTGACCAGATCGACGCTGCATTTAAAGAAGCAAGAACAGTAAAGGGACAGCCGACTGCTATTATTGCAAAGACGGTAAAAGGAAAAGGTGTTTCCTACATGGAAAATCAGGCAGGATGGCACGGAAAAGCGCCGAATGATGAAGAGTATAAAATCGCTATGGAAGATCTTGAGAAAGTAGGTGAAGCATTATGTCAGATGTAAAGAAAATCGCAACAAGAGATAGTTATGGCAATGCATTAGCCGAACTCGGCGCAGAGCATAAAGACCTGGTTGTTCTGGATGCAGATCTGGCAGCAGCTACAAAGACAGGTGTATTTAAGAAAGCATTTCCGGAGCGCCATATTGACTGCGGTATCGCAGAGTGCAACATGATGGGTGTTGCGGCAGGACTTGCTACAACAGGACTGGTTCCGTTTGCAAGCTCCTTCGCAATGTTTGCGGCAGGAAGAGCATTTGAGCAGGTTAGAAACTCTATCGGATATCCTCATCTGAACGTGAAAATCGGAGCAACACATGCCGGAATTTCCGTAGGCGAGGACGGAGCTTCCCACCAGTGCAACGAAGATATTGCACTGATGCGTACAATTCCTGGAATGGTTGTTATCAATCCGTCTGATGACGTGGAAGCAAAAGCAGCGGTCCGTGCTGCATACGAGCATGACGGTCCGGTTTACTTAAGATTCGGCCGTCTCGCAGTTCCGGTAATCAATGACAGACCGGATTATAAATTTGAGCTTGGAAAAGGCGTTGTTTTAAGAGAAGGAAAAGACCTCACAATCGTGGCGACAGGACTTCCGGTAAGCGAGTGCCTTGAAGCAGCTGAGAAACTGGCTGCGGACGGAATCGACGCAAAGGTAATCAACATTCACACAATTAAACCTCTGGATGAGGATCTGATTGTTGCGGCTGCTAAAGAGACAGGAAAGGTCGTTACAGTTGAGGAACATTCCGTAATCGGCGGACTGGGAAGCGCTGTATGCGACGTTCTGGCTGAGAAAGCACCGACAAAAGTGCTTAAAATTGGCGTGAACGATACATTCGGCGAGTCCGGACCGGCAGTTGAACTGCTTAAGAAATACGGACTTGATACAGAAGGTATCTACGAGAAAATTAAGGCATTTGTATAAAAGAGGCTGATCTCTTTCATATAAAGGGCGTTCCGAAAGCCGTAAGCGGCCGGAGGGACGCTCTTTTGAAATATGTGAAAGGATATCAGGGACTGCAGCGAAGTTAAAGACGAACCAGGTGAATCCCGGAATATTCAGGCACCGAAAGTTTATAGTGCCGGATATACCGGGATTCTGTCTAAAGTAATCTCAGTGTTTCCAGAAGACCGCAGTATTTATCAGCTATTACAATAATCCATCCCTCACGTGTCCTGGGAAAATGCAGAAGTGTCACAGGCCACATGTGGTTCAGAATAATATCTCTTTCCGTATGATTTAGTTTAAAATACTTCCGGGCATTTTCAAAAGCGGCGGCCGGGTGCGTAAGTCCGTGGAGCTTTTCTCCGGTTTCTTTCCCATGAGTATGCCAGTCGTAGAGAAAAAGATCGTGAAGCATTCCAGCTCTGGCCGCGGATCTGCAGTCCAGATTCAGCGCCCGGCACCATTTGTAGTTGAAATAGGCTACATGGCGGCAGTGGTCATAGCAGTTCGTTCTTCCGTGATGGGGATAATCCTTCATCTGCTGTACAGCAGGATGATACAGAAGATCTTTTATACTGCAGTGGAACTGGCGGAGCCATGTCAGATGACGTTTTCTTCTTTTTAATATCATTTTTTTAAATATTTTCCGTGTATTCATAAATGTTTCCTTTAATATTTTTTCGGATTTACATGAAATCAGAAACAGTGCCGCTCCTGTATGGCAGCAGGGATGGATGCTGCGCTGCCGTAAATATATTGTATCCCGGCTGATGAATATATGTAAAGAAAAGGAATGAAATATTAAGAAAACTATAGAAATAGTTGTTTAAAAATGATACGATATACGCAAATCACATTCTGTACATTTTAGATCTAATCAGCAGATTCTTTATCAGAAGTTCCGGATCGGGACATAATCCAGAAGAAATATATTTACAATAGGAGGAGATTTATGCCAAGGACCAGGCGAAAACAAAGTGGAACAGATGTATATCATATAGTTTCCAGAGGAAATAATCAGGAAAATATATTCCCCGAGTCAAAAGATAAAAATTACTTCTTTGGAATTATGAAAACCCAGGCAGAAAAATTCGAAGTGAAAATATATGCATATTGTATTATGTCAAATCATGTGCATATACTTGCAAAGGTAGAGTTTAAGGCCCTTTCCCTTTTTATACAGGAAACAAACTCAAACTATGCTGTTTACTATAACTGCAAATACCAGAAAAGCGGCCATGTATTTCAGGGAAGATTCTTCAGCAGCTGTGTGGAAACCGAGGGATATCTGATAAGCTGTGTGCGCTATATTCATAACAATCCTGTAAAAGCCGGGCTGACTTCAGATGTAAGAGCATATTTATTCAGCAGTGCGGTATATTATTTCGGTTCTGATAAAAAAAGAACACAGGGAATCGTATCAGAAGAAATATTCCACATACTCGAAAAAAGATTCAAAAATTTCGATGAATTTCTTGAATTTCACAATAATTTTGACAATCAGGAATTCCTGGACATTAAAGAAGAAAAAGAAGAACATGATTTCCAGAGAGCAAAACACTGGATAAAAAAATACGCCCGGAGCCGGGGCATTGAAAAACTAAAAACATTAGAAAACGTGCCCTTTTTCAGGAAAGACTGTCTACGGAAATGCAGACAGGAGCTGGGAATGTCGGAAAATAAGATTGAGAATATTCTGAAAATACTGGCCAAAGGGGACTGACCCCTTTCCAAAAGGGTCCGTCCCCTTTTGTCGAACTTGTCTGACATCAACTGATAAATTCAGCTAATTCTTTATGCTATGCTTAGAAAAAATTTAATCAGAGGTGAGTATAGATGGAAAGACAGTTACCAAAAAATGTTCGTCAGATCGGGAATGTGAGTGACAGTCCCAAGATATATGTTGAAGATTATGTGGATACTTTTTTTGCGCAGTTATGTGAGAAATGTGAGAAAGGAGGGAAGAAGCCCATAGGAGCGTTCCTGATCGGAGATATTCAGACAGGAACCGACGAGGAATATGTATATATTTACGGTGCGGTTCAAATGCATGAGCTGAAGATGTCGGGAAATGAATATGTGATTGATGAGAACACCTGGCGCTGTGCGTATGAGGACTGTAAGCAGTTCTTTGAAGACGGGGAAATGCTCGGGTGGTTTGTTGCGCACCCCGGAGTCCCCCTGACGCCGGATCCGTCCACGGTAAAATTGCATAAGAAATCTTTCCCAAAGAAAAACACGGTGTTTATCATGAAAGATCCGGTGGAGAAAGACGAGACATACTATGTACATAAAATGAATGATCTGATGGAAATCGGCGGTCACTACACGTATTATGAAAAGAATCCGTGTATGCAGAACTACATGATTTCCAGTCGAAAAAAAAATGGGGTGTCGGCCTCGGAAACTGTTGAAGACAGAGCTGCGAAGGACTTTCGTAATATGGTTAGAGCACGCGGGGAGCGTCAGCGACAGAAGAAAACAGGAAATCTGATGTACGCGGCAAGCGCGGCTCTGGTACTTATCGTAATTGTTATGGGAGTCACGATGATAAGCAGTTTTGACCGGATGAAATCCGTTCAGAGTACATTAAACAGCCTTACAGGAAAGACAGATACAGTGGAGACCCGGGAAACAAGCGGGCAGGTAACGGCGGTCACTTCAGACGAAGAGACGGACACGGATGCAGAAAATAAGGACGGGACACAGAACGATCAGGAAACGGATGAAACCGTTTCCCGGAATACCGGCGATTCCCGGACCGGCAGCCCGGACACGGATGCAGATACAGAAAATAAGGACGAGCCCGGAAAGACAGATGCGGATACCGTAGAAGATCCTGTATCCGACAGCGGAACAGACACTTCGGAAAATGGGAGTGACGGAATTTATGTTGTAGAAGAAGGGGATACGCTGGCTATTATTAGCAGGAAAATGTACGGGGATGTGAGCCATGTGGACGCGATCTGCAGAATGAACGGCATCACAGACGGAAATCTGATTTATGTAGGGCAGAAATTGCTATTACCATAAAATCGTGCTATACTCAACAGGAAAAACAAAACCAGAAGCAAAGGGAGTAATATGACGCAAAAGAAAAATCCGCATCTGAAAATTGTACAGCCTCCGGAAGACCTGGAAGAGATAAAAAAGCGGACAGGCCGGTTCCGCAGAGAAAAGGCCGGGAAAATACTTGCAACAGCAGTCCTGATTATTCTGGCTGTGTGCGGTACATATCTGCTTTTGAAAAACCAGAGTTACGGCAAGGCACGACTGGCAGCAGGATATGAAAATAATACCTCAGATTCAAATGCATATGTTCATTTTGCAGGCGGCATTATCCGCTACAGCAGAGACGGAGTCGTATTTCTTGACAAAAAGAATGAAGAACAGTGGATTCAGCCTGTCCAGTTACAGAATCCGATTATCGAAGTCCGTGACGATGCTTTTGCTGTGGCGGACTGCGGCGGGAACAGTATATATGTATTTACAGAAGACGGCCTGAAAGGCGAGATCGAAACGACACTTCCGATTGAAAAGATCACAGTATCCAATCAGGGGATTGTAAGCGCGATTCTGAAAAATGAAAATACACCAAGAATAATCTCTTACGACGCAACGGGAAATATTCTGGTAGAGCAGCAGATAACGATGAATTCGCTCGGATATCCGACGGCGCTTGAACTGTCCGAAGACGGAAATGTTCTGGCAGTATCCTATCTGTATACAGACAACGGATCCCTTCAGTCCAGGGTTGTATATTATAATTTTGGAGAAGAGGGCAAGGAGCATGCAGACAATAAAGTAACAACTGACGAGTATGACAATACCGTTATGGCAGATATATTTTTTATGGGGAAAGACAGATCCGTTGTAGTAGGAGACAACTCTTTTGTGATCTACAAAGGAGCCGAGGTGCCGGAAAGAATCAAAGAAGTGGACCTCTATCAGGAGATACGGAGCGTGTTCCATTCAGACAGATATATCGGATTCCTCCTGCTGAATAAGGAGAAATCAGGATATGAACTCCGCCTGTATAACCGCAGCGGCGAGCAGATCCTGAACCGGGAGATCGGAAGCGAATACAGAAATGTTAAAATTGACGGAGATGAGATCATCCTGTATGATGGAAGCAGATGCTGTATTGTTACGGTGACCGGTATCTTAAAATATGAAGGAGATATTGATATCGATATCCTGGAAATGTTCCGTGCTCCAGGCCTGAACAGATACTATGTGATGAGCGTCGATGAATTGAGGGTAATTTATCTGACGAAGTAGGAGAGATTATGGGAAACTGGCTGTTAATTATCGTTGCAACAATTTTTATAGTCTGCATTATTGTGGGGTATATTCAGGGATTCCTGAAATTCGGTCTTTCGCTTTTATCGACCATTCTGACCCTGATTCTTGTACTTTTCCTGTCTCCGTTTGTATCGGACGCGCTGGAAAAGTTTACACCTGTGGACGACCTGATTGAAGAGAGATGTTTTGAAGCATTTATGCCGGAAATTCCGGTGGAAGAACTTGCCGGCATGGATCTGAGCGGGACTCCGCTGGAAAAACTGAGCCCGGAAGAACTGGAAAATCTCAACGATCTTGACTGGAAGGCGCTTGGCATTACGCCGCAGGATATTCTCAATGTGATTGGCGATATCCCCAAAGATACGCAGATCAGTGAGATTGAAAATGCTCCCATTCCCCGGTTTATCAAAGATATGCTGCTGGATAATAATAACAGTACGATATACAGCGAACTTGGCGCGGACAGTTTTCCGGCCTATGTGGCTTCCTATATTTCACGCCTTGTACTTAACGTGCTGTCATTTCTGGTAACATTTCTGCTGGCAATCATTATTGTGAAAGCGCTGATGTTCGCGGTAAATATTATCGGCGAGCTTCCTGTACTGGGAACGATCAATCATATCGGAGGCGGAGCGCTCGGGCTGGTGCTCGGACTGGTGATCGTATGGCTGGGCTTTCTGATTATGACGCTGGCATACAGCACAGCTGCGGGAGGAGCCTGCTTTGAAATGGTGGAAAAAAGCAGTATTCTTACATTCCTGTATGACAGTAATCCGCTCCTGCTGAGACTGACGGCATTCTGACAGAGATATGTGAAATGATCAAAAAGCAGGAAAAGATATTGACATAGTCTTTAAAATATGGTATTTTATAAAAGTTCATACGAGAAAAATATTTCCTGTATGAATTTTTGGGGGATTAGCTCAGTTGGGAGAGCGCCTGCCTTGCAAGCAGGAGGTCACGAGT
>USFD01000021.1 GCA_900553885.1 uncultured Ruminococcus sp. | reverse complement strand
GATGCTCCTACAGCAATCACCAGTTTGTCATAGGAACAGACTTCGGTTTCACCGGTCTGCACATCTTTCAGCGTAACCGTCTTTTTCTCCGCATCCAGCGCTACTGCTTCTTTTCCCGTGCGCACCTCCACGCCTGTAAGGCCGGAATATTTCTGAGGCGTATTTACGATCAGCTCATCCCTGCTCTCAATCAGCCCGCCTACATAGTAGGGAAGGCCGCATCCCGCATAGGAAATATCCTGATCCTTTGTAATCACTGTCACTTCAATACTTCTGTCTTCCCTTTTTAATTTTGCCGCGGTTTTTGTTCCGGCTGCGACACCGCCAATGATAAGCACCTTCATCTTTCCTTACCTCTCTTCATTTTCTCTTTTTCCCGATACTGTAACCGGCATTTCCCGGGAACCTCTGAGCAGTTCCTTATTCCTGTGACAGCAGTTTTCTTCGTCTGCGCACTCCGGACGCATCTGCAGGCATACATAGACATCACCGCCGCCGATGGTAAGCCCCCTGCCATTGACAAGCATATCTGCCATTTTACGGCGGGCTTCGTCATAAATCCGCGTCACAGTCGGACGGGAAATTCCCATCCGCTGAGCACACTGCTCCTGGGTCATCTGCATATAATCCAGCAGACGGATCACTTCATATTCGTCATATGTAAGATTAATACTGCCGGACGGCTCACATCCCTGCGGCGAAAACCCTGTAACTCGGGGGAGCGAACAGATACATCTCTGCTTCTGCGGTCTGGCCATGATCCTCTCCTCCTTCCGTTTCTACAGCTCTATTATCAGTATAACTTATTATTAACATATGTCAATAATATACCAGAAAATTCCGTTGAATTTTCAACGGTTTTTCCATACTCTTTCTCACGTAAAAAAAGACTGACTCCCCGGTTTTATCCGCGAAATCAGTCTCTGTATTTCTGATTAGTCCTGTACGTACGGCATCAGTGAAATATGTCTTGCTCTCTTGATTGCTACTGTAAGAGCTCTCTGGTGTTTCGCACAGTTTCCTGTGATTCTTCTCGGAAGAATTTTCCCTCTCTCAGATACATATTTCTTTAACTTAGCTACGTCCTTGTAATCAATTTCGTTATTCTCTTTACCACAGAATACGCATACTTTTTTTCTTCTGCGCGCCGGGCCTCTTCTCTTGAAGCCGCCCTCTGGTCTGCTTCCTTTTTCGTAAGCCATGATGGTTCTCCTTTCTCAGCAACGAAGTGCTTATCCTGGCCTGCACTATGTTCACGCCGCATTCATAAGCCTGCGTTCACCAAGCGCCGCCGGTCTAGTTAAACGGCAACTCTTCTTCAACACCATCCGGAATATTCATGAAACCATCTCCAGCCGGAGCGCTCGGTGCCGGTGCCGGCTGATGGTAGGAGGATCTGTTGGCCTCACTCTCAGCTCTGCTCTCGGCAAACTCCTGCTCTTCCACGATTACCTCAGTTGTATATACTCTCACGCCGTCTTTATTCGTGTAGCTTCCGGTCTGAATCCGTCCGGATATGGAAACCCTCATTCCCTGGCGGAAATACTTTTCCGCGAACTCAGCGGAACGTCCGAACACAACACACGGAATAAAGTCCGCGGTAGGCTCTCCGTCCCTTTTGAATCTGCGGTCAACAGCCACTGTATATCTTGCAACTGCAGTCGCATTCTCCCCCTGGGAATATCTCACTTCAGGATCTCTCGTCAAACGTCCTACTAAAATTGCCTTATTCATATATACCTCTTTCCGCTTATGCTTCCTGTTTCACGCATAAATATCTGAGTACGTTGTCCATGATGCGGATACGCTGCTCCACTTCACCCGGAACTGTACTTTCAGCCTCGAAGTGGACGAAGTAATAAAATCCTTCTTTCATCTTCTGGATCTCGTAAGCGAATCTTCTCTTGCCCCACTCATCCACGTCTGTCACGTTGCCGCCGAAACGTGTGATCAGAGCTTTCACTTTCTCGATTACGTCTGCTCTTGCTTCGTCTTCGAGTTTTGCGCTTACAACAACAGCTAATTCATACTTGTTCATGCTTCTGCACCTCCTTATGGTCTCCGGCCCCCGGCTTCACTCCGGGAACAAGGATATTTGATTACTTATCGGAATAAATCCAAAAGTATGTCACGGTTAACTATCATACCATAAGAAGATGGGTGTTTCAAGCTTTTTTCGTGATTTGTTTTGTATTTTTTTCCACCAGTCTGCGGGGAACCATGATCTGATGGGAGCATCCCATACATTTCAGACGGAAATCCGCTCCCACCCGGAGGACTTCCCACTCATGGCTTCCGCAGGGGTGGGGTTTCTTCATTTTAATAATATCTCCCACTTCAAACCTGTCTGCCATTTTCCTGCTCCTTTCCCCCGAATCCGGCAGTGTGCATCTTCTGCACTGCACAGATCTAATACTGTCCTGCCGTTTAATCAACCGACGTCAGCACTCCATGTACAAGGAACCGTTCGTTTTCCGTAACACTGGTACAGGTAGAAAGACTGACGATCTGAGAATCTGTATCTACTTCCACACCGAAATCATACAGAGATGACTCCAGGCACAGATCGAGATATTCCTGGAATTCCTCGTCAGACGCATATTCGATCTTATAGTTATCTGATCTGGCATCTACAACTCCGGCCGAGAAGATGGTATATGTCCGCACTTCTCCTGAAGGAGTATAGATATAGAAATAAGGATATTTCTTTCCGTACTCTTCGTCCCTGTAATTTTTAAGCTGGGAGAACATCTGCTCTCCTACTCTCATATTATGTCCGTATATGAATGTATTTCTGTCAGAAAAATCCGAACTGTTCCGGTAATCCACGAAAATGGCGCCCAGTTTGTTGTCATTTTCGGTAAACGTCTTCGTCAGGTAATCCTCGTTATCCGCACTTTTTACAACCGGATAGTTAATAACGGCCGGTTCGTCAAAACGGATCCATCCGATGGTATCCGGATTTTCCTGCATAAGCACATCAAAATCCACACTGAAGCCTTTGCCGTCCGCGTCTGTTGTAACGGCCAGATCCCGGATTTTGTCGTACTCTTTGCTTCCGGTATAATACGGTACCAGCATGATCACAAGCTGATACAGAGAAAAAACGAACACACAGACTGCCGCAATCAGCACCACCGTTGATACCGCGTCAAATGCTGTTCTCTTTTTCTTGCCCTTTTTGCCTCCCGGATGTCTGGAATTCTTCCCCGGCGCGCCTTTCTTATGGCTTCCGGATTTCTGGGATGTATTTCTGCGGATCCCGTCATCCTGCGCTCCGCTTCTCCCGGAAGGATTTCTCCGGATTCCGCTGTCCTGGGACGCATCTCTCCGGGCTGTATTTTTCTGTATTCCATCGCTTCGGGATGTGTTTCTCTGTATTCCGTCTTTCCGGGACGCGGCTTTCTGAGCGCCGTCCCTGCGGGTGCTGTTCTTTCTCAGATCAGAAGACGCTGTTCCCGGATGTCTCTTTCCCTGACCGGAAACCGGATTTCCCGGCTGTGTTCTGCGTGCTCCCTGATCTCCCTGGCTTCGTATCGGCCTGTCTTTACCTTCTCTGTCCATCTTTTTTCTCCTAACCATCTCTCTGTCTGCATTTTCTCCGTTCCTCTGTTCCGGCCTTTATCCTCAGCCGGCAGCCCGTTGCCGAACCGTCAGAAGCCCAGAGTGTCATCTACAAGTATAATCTTAAACCGCTTCGGAATGCGGCTGAATCTTGTCACCATAATCTGGCAGCAGATACAGTCCGGACTTTTGCAGTCAAAGCAGCTTCCGTTCTTCACACACGGGGTATTGAGTCCGAAACGCTGCGTGTTTATCGGCGCCGCCTCGTTTCTGGCCCGGTGCATGGCGTCCTCCTCTGTCTTGACCACCTTATTCATTCCCACAATGAGAAGAACATTTTTCGGACCGAATGCATAGGCAGCCACACGGTTCGCATTTCCGTCAATATTGACAAAAACTCCATCCTCGCTCATGGCGTTCACACTGCCCAGATACCAGTCGCAGGTAAATGCTTTCAGCGCGATCTCCTGCTTTTCCTCCGGTGTGGATGCCTTATCTCTGTCATAAAACACATAATTTCCGGAACAGACTGCATCAATCAGTCCGGACTCTCTAACGGACGCGGAACCGCCCATACTGATCGTGCTGCCCTCCGGGATCAGCTCCAGTGCTTTCCGGACCGCCTCTTCCTTTGTCTTTACATACCAGGCGTCCATATTTCTTGACTTCAACGCTTCTGCAACACGTTTTCCTAGAGCTTCATTTCTCATTTCTCTCACATTCATGTTCTCATCCTCTTTCAATAAAAGATCATAGCTATTCTATGCGGCCATCTGATAAAAAGCATACCACATCCCTGCCCCTTCGGCAAGAATCACAGCTGTTACATTTCTGCCGCTGATACATAAAACTCCTCTCCCGTTTCCAGACAGAGACAGGCCAGTCTCCCTCCGTGTTCCGGAAATGCAGCGCCGCAGTCTATATCCAGCAGTTTTCCATCCTCCCGCCTCCAGATCTTCGCCGGTTCTTCCGGATATCCCCGGAGGATAAAAGTGGGAACGTGGCCCACGACGGAAATATACCCGGGAAGGCTTTTTCCTCCTCCGGCCACTTCGCTTTCCCACAGGAACACATCCTTTTTCTTCCAGATCTCAAAAATCCCCTGCGTCGACGCATGTGCCATAATATAACAGGTATCCCCGATCTTTACCTTTTTATATAAAGGAAGCTTCTTCATCCAGCGCACATACTCCGGGAGCTTTTCCCTGGTGGAATTCCTGCTCATCAGGATCCTGTAGGTATTGTAAAAATACCCTTCTGATTTGTCTGCCGTGTATTCGTACCATTCTGCGAACATATCTTCATGGTTGCCCTTCAGAGCCACAATATTTCCCCGGGAAGCCGCAAGTTCAATCACTCCGGCGGGATCCGGCCCCCGGTCTATCATATCCCCCAGAATATATAACCTGTCCTCCGGAGAAAATGCGATCTTCCGGAGCATCTTCTCCAGCAGTTCTGCCATACCATGTATGTCCGACATTACATATGTCCGCCCCATACCATCACCTTTTCCCCGACGCGTTTCATTTTCCTGCGCGCCTTTATTCTTTATTTAAGTATGTTTTTTAATGGTTTCCTTTAGAACATACTTTTTATCACTGTACCGGTCCGCAATGTAACTGTTAGCACTTTTCTCCAGGTCATCCTCAAGCGGGGCGAGCTGTACGTCTTCTCCGTACTTTCTCTTCAGCGCCCGCTCCAGCAGATAGTCGCACACCTGCGGATTTTTCGGGAGAAGCGGTCCGTGCAGATAGGTGGCGATCACATTCTTATAAACCACGCCCTCATATCCGGATTTCCCCGTATTCCCATACCCGAAAAACACTTTTCCAAGAGGGGTATGATCCCCGATATATGTGCGGCCGCCATGGTTTTCAAATCCTACCACCGGCATCTCAAACAGCGGACTGTTCAGTATAATATTTTTCACCAGCCGCTCCGGCTCCCATTCTGTCGTAATATCCAGAATGGACAGACCTTCTATTGTCTCCGTCGGGGTTTTATAATATTTCCCCAGCAGCTGGTAGCCGCCGCACACGGCCAGCACCACGCCGCCTTCTTCCACATATTTTTTGAAATCGTCCCGGATATCTTTCAGATAGCCGCACACCAGCTCCTGCTCTCTGTCGGAGCCGCCGCCCAGCAGCACAATATCCAGACGGGAAAAGTCAATCTTATCTCCGGAGAGGAAGGGGATTACCTCCGCTTCAATTCCCCGCCACTCAAGCCGTTTGCGGAAGCACTGAATATTGCCTCTGTCTCCGTACAGATTCAGCAGATCCGGGTATAAATGTCCGATTGTCAGTTTCATCTGCTCTGGCCTCCTTCCGTTCCTTTCTCCAGCTCTGCCAGGAGATGGTTGGTCCTGTACAGGCCGGAATAATTCACGATTACATACAGATTCTTTGTGCCGTTTTTCACAAGATCAAGTATCGTGCCTCTCATATCCTCCGTTGAACTGCACGGAATGTCCTCGTATTTCAGGCGGAGTCCCATATCATATTTACGGGTTCCCGCAGTGGTTATGGAAGCCGCATTGCTGTCTCCCAGATACTGGAAATCCACATCCCAGAGCCAGGAAATATCTGTGCCGTCCTGGGATGTGTCATTGATCTGGATAATAATATCCTTGGGATCCGGATCCTTCAGCACCAGAGACACCTTCTGCTGGAAGCCGATAGGGTTCTTCGCCAGATGAAGCTGAACCTTCGCGCCTTCGATATGAAAAATACTTTCTCTGTTATTTCCGTAATCAAACGCTTCGATCATTGTCTTAAACGTCTTATATCCCGCTCCCACGGTCTTAAGGGCGGTATAAGCGGAAAGGGTATTATATATATTGTAGGGAGTCCTTGCGGTGGAATCAATATGCTGTCCGTCCAGATCAAAGGAATACTGGCCATCCTCCCGCATCGTGATATTCTCCGCCGAATAATCCGGATCCGGCCGCTTCCATCCGCAGGACGGGCAATGATAAATGCCCAGCTGCCCGTAATGGAAAAAGTCATACTCCAGCTTGCTTCCGCATTTTCTGCAGAAAATGCTCTCCCGGATCTCGGACCGGGAGATATCGTCAAAAATCTGTTCACTGATACCGCAGGTCACATACGGATTGCCGCTCTCCTGGGCAAGGGAACAGGACAGAATATCATCGCAGGTAATAATAAGCTTCATATCCGGCACGCTGGTAACCGCCGCCATCAGCTTGTTAAATGTAATATCCACCTCGCCGAAACGGTCCAGCTGATCCCTGGATATATTGGTGAGAACGCCGCAGTCCGGCTGAAGCTGAGGCAGCACGCCTACGGCTGCCAGTTCATCCACCTCAATACAGGCAAAGTCCGCATCCAGCCGGCCTTTCCTGTCTGTTGCCAGCACAAAGGCAGAAATGATGCCGTTCAGCATATTTGCGCCGGTCCGGTTAATAATAACCTTCTTTCCTTCTGTCTCCAGAGCTCTGCACAGAATCGCATTGGTAGTAGTTTTTCCGTTTGTGCCCATTGTAACGAGAATTTTCTCCCGCACCTGTCCGGAAATTTCCTTTAATATATGGGGATCAATCCGTCGGGCCACATACCCCGGAAGGGTCACGCCGCTGCCCCGGTTCATTTTCTTAATCAAAAAACTTGTTATCTTTGCACATCTGACTGCAAATCTGCTTCTTAATCTCATATCTTAAGCAACTCTTTCTTATTTATTTTTCGGATACCGCACATGCCAGCTCGATTCCGCGGCTTTGCCGCTCCTTCTCGCTGATGGCGTCCGCCATATACTCAGGGAAATATTCTTCCTGCTTTGCAAGCCTGCTTGCACGCAGGAAGAATATTTCCCTGAGTGCATGTGTGAACTGTAATACATTATACGGAAAATGGTTGCGGAAGACAAGGGCTGGTTTTCCTTTTACTTTCCGGGCACTTGTGCTATAATCGTTAAGAAAATATAACAATTCGGCGTTTCTGAGCCGAACGATAGGTAGGAAAATATGTATCGGCGTCTGAAAATGGGGCGCACGAGGCAAATGAAAAGAGGAAAATGTTATGAGTGCACAGAATCTCACACTGCTGACCGACCTGTATGAACTTACTATGATGCAGGGCTACTTTGAAACTCAGGAAAATGAAACTGTAATCTTTGACGTGTTTTTCCGGGATAATCCGAATAAAGGCGGCTATTCAATCATGGCCGGCCTGGAACAGGTCATAGAATATATCAAGAATCTGAACTTTTCTTATGAAGATGTGGATTATCTGAGAAGTCTGGGCATCTTCAGCGATGACTTTCTTCATTATCTGAGCGGCTTTCATTTCAGCGGAAATATCTACGCCATCCCGGAAGGAAGCGTTATTTTCCCGAAAGAACCTCTCGTAAAAGTTATCGCTCCTATTATGGAGGCTCAGCTTGTTGAGACTGCTATTTTAAATATCATCAACCACCAGTGCCTGATCGCTACAAAAGCTTCCCGGGTTGTCTACGCAGCCCAGGGGAACGGCGTTATGGAATTCGGACTCCGGCGGGCCCAGGGGCCGGACGCCGGTCTCTACGGTGCAAGAGCCGCTATGATCGGCGGATGTGTCGGCACCTCCAACGTGCTGGCCGGCAAGATGTTTGACGTGCCGGTGATGGGGACCCACGCCCACAGCTGGATCATGAGCTTTAAGGACGAATACACCGCATTCAAGGAATACGCCCGCCTGTACCCTGATTCCTGCACTCTTCTGGTTGATACCTACGACACGCTGAAATCCGGCGTTCCGAACGCAATCCGGGTATTCCAGGAAATGCGCGACGCGGGAATCAAGCCGAAAAGCTACGGTATCCGCCTGGATTCGGGCGACCTGGCTTATCTTTCCAAAAAGGCCCGTAAAATGCTGGACGCAGCAGGATTTGAAGACGCGGTTATCGCCGCTTCCAATGACCTGGATGAGTTTCTGATCAACGACCTGAAAATTCAGGGCGCTGCCATTACTTCCTGGGGCGTCGGAACCAATCTGATTACGTCCAAAGACTGCCCCTCTTTCGGAGGTGTATACAAACTGGCAGCCATCCAGAACGAGGCAGGCGAATTTGTTCCCAAAATCAAGATATCCGAAAACACGGAAAAAATCACAAACCCGGGCAACAAGACCATTTACCGGATCTACGACAAAGAGACAGGAAAAATGCGCGCGGATCTGATCTGTTTTGTAGACGAAGTTTACGATCCTTCCGAGGATCTCCTTCTGTTTGATCCCAACGCCACCTGGAAGAAGACTCGTCTGCCGGGAGGTTCTTATACAATGCAAGAAATTCTTCAGCCCATTTTTATCCACGGCGAATGCAAGTACCAGTCTCCTTCCGTAAAGGAGATTGCAGACTTCTGCCGTCAGGAAAAAGATACATTATGGGATGAGACAAAACGTCTCTTCAATCCTCACAAAGTTTATGTGGACCTTTCCAGAAAACTCTACGATACAAAAGCAGAGCTTCTGAACAGTGTCAACGTATAACCGCTGATCCCCGGAAAGGATCATTTACATGAAACAGGAAATCTAGCAAAGGAGTATAAAACAAAAATGAAAATAATCGTTTTAGCAGGCGGCCTGAGCACAGAACGCGACGTTTCTCTTGTCTCTGCCGCCGGCATATGCCGCACACTGCTTGAGAAAGGACATGACGCATTCCTTCTGGATGTGTTTATGGGACTGGAAAATCCGCCGGAGCATCTGGAAGATGTTTTCACTCTTCCGGGACACGGCCTTGAAATCGCCGGAAACATCGGTACCAGTGAGCCGGATCTGGCTGCTGTAAAGGCGTCCCGCCCGGATCAGTCTGACTGTTTCCTCGGGCCCAATGTTATCGAACTGTGCCGAATGGCAGACATTACCTTTCTCGGTCTCCACGGAGGCGAAGGTGAAAACGGAAAGCTCCAGGCCACTTTCGACCTGCTCGGCATCCGCTACACCGGCCCGGACTCTCTGGGCTGTGCCGTGGCCATGGACAAAGGATTTACAAAAGAGATCTTTCTCCAGGCCGGCATCGACACCCCGAAGGGCGCCGCGCTTTACAAATCCGCTGCAGACCGCTCTCTTTCCTCACTGGGCTTAACTCTTCCTGCCGTAGTAAAGCCCTGCTCCGGCGGCTCCAGCATCGGCGTATATATCGTTAATACGGAAGAAGAATATAACCAGGCTCTGGAAAAATCTTTCTGCTACGAAGATGAAGTTATTGTAGAAGAATACATCCGCGGCCGGGAATTTGCCTGCGGCATTATTGACGGGAAAGCTCTGCCGCCTATTGAGATCATTCCAAAAACCGGATTCTTTGACTACGCCAATAAATATCAGGACGGCGCCACAGAGGAAGTCTGCCCTGCAGATATACCGGAAGAGACCGCTGCCCGTATGATGGAACTTACCGAAAAAGCCTTCCATGCTCTGAAGCTGAACGTATACAGCCGGGCCGATTTCCTGCTGGATGACAAGGGAAATCTCTACTGCCTTGAAATGAACACGCTGCCCGGCATGACCGCAGCAAGCCTGCTTCCGAAAGAAGCGGCTGCTATAGGAATCGAGTACGGCGATCTGTGCGAGATGATTATTCAGAAATCTCTGGAAGCCCGCTATCAATAAGAAAGGAACAGTTCTGATATGAAACATATGTCTTTAAATGAAATCGCCCATGCCTGCAGCGGTATTTACCACGGAGATCCCGCTCTCGCCCTGCGGGAAGTGGAAAATGTGGCCACAGACAGCCGGAAAGTAGAGAAAAACGGTCTGTTCATTGCTCTGAAGGGTGCCCGGGTGGACGGCCACTCTTTCATTCCCCGGGTAATGGAAAACGGCGCCCTGTGCGCGGTATCAGAAGAGGATCTGGGAGATGTTTCCTTCCCCTGGATTCAGGTTTCTTCCTGTCTGCAGGCGCTCAAAGACATTGCAGAGCACTACCGCAGAAGCCTGGATATCAAAGTTGTAGGCATCTCCGGCAGTGTAGGAAAGACAAGCACAAAAGAAATGATTGCTTCTGTTCTCTCCCAAAAATACCGGGTGCTGAAAACAGAAGGCAACTTTAACAACGAAATCGGTCTTCCGCTGACGGTATTCAACATCCGGGAAGAACACCAGGTGGCTGTCCTTGAAATGGGGATCAGTGATTTCGGAGAAATGACACGGCTTGCAAAAATCGCACGGCCGGATATCTGTGTGATTACCAATATCGGATTTGCCCACCTGGAAAATCTGGGATCCCGCGACGGCATATTAAAGGCAAAAACGGAAATGTTTGACTACATGAATCCGGAGGGCACGATTATCCTCAACGGAGATGATGATAAACTCCGCTCCTTCCGCCCATCCAACGGGCTGAAACCGGTCTATTTCGGGCTGGATACCTCCTGTCCGTTCCACGCGGAATCAATCACCGACCGGGGTATGGAAGGCACCGACGCTCTCTTTGTTACTCCGTCGCTTCGTTTCCGGGCTCACATTTCCATTCCCGGAGATCATATGGTTTACAATGCTCTGGCAGGAATCGCCGTAGGCAGTGCCATGGGACTTACAGAAGAAGAAATGATCCGTGGAATCGAATCACTGGTTCCTATCGCAGGGCGCAACAATCTGATCCGTACAGAAAAATATTCGATTATAGATGACTGCTACAACGCTAATCCCGCTTCCATGAAGTCATCTCTGTCCGTTCTTTCCCGCTCTGACACAAGAACTGTAGCCATTCTCGGCGACATGTTTGAACTTGGGCCGGAGGAAAAAGAACTGCACTATGAGACGGGAAGGTACGCCGCCGAACAGAACATCGATGTTCTCGTCTGCATCGGCGCGCTCTCTTCCGAGACTGCCCGGGGCGCCAAAGAAAACGCTTCCGGCGGCATGAGCGTTTATCATTTCCCGTCCAAGGATGCCTTTTTCCGGAAAATGGATCAGATTCTGCAGACCGGCGATACCATTCTTGTAAAAGCATCCCACGGAATGGAGTTTCCCGAGATCGTAGAACGTCTCCGCAAAGAGGAAACACAGTCATGAAATACAAAGTACTGGTGCTGGATCTTGACGGCACGCTGACGAATTCAAAGAAAGAAATCACAGAGCCTACCAGAAATGCGCTCATAGAAATCCAGCAGGAAGGGCGGATCGTTGTCCTGGCCAGCGGCCGTCCCATCAACGGGGTTGTTCCCCTGGCGGAAAAGCTGGATCTGAAAAAATACGGCGGCTATATGCTCTCCTTTAACGGAGCCAGAATCACCCAGTGTTCCACCGGCAGGCTGATCTACAATAAAACCGTGCCGCCGGAAGTTATACGTCCCATCTATGAATATGTCCGGGACCAGGAAGGCGTAAATATCATTTCCTACAGTGATACCGAAATTTTCTCTGCCAAAAAACCCGGCCGGTATACACTTCTGGAGTCCCGCATCAACAATATGGAGGTCATTACAGCAGAAGATTTTCCTTCTGTTCTTCCGCCGGCGGTAAACAAGCTGCTCCTGCCCGGCGAGCCGGACGTCCTGGAAGCAGTGATGCCCCGGCTGAAAGAAAAGTACCACGGTCTCCTGAGCATTTACCGCTCCGAGCCCTTCTTTCTGGAGATCATGCCCCAGAATATTGACAAAGCCACCTCTCTTCAGAAAATGCTCAACAGCCTGGGCATGACTGCAGATGAGATGATCTGCTGCGGGGACGGCTATAACGACGTATCCATGATCGAATACGCCGGTCTGGGCGTAGCCATGGGGAACGCACAGCCAACAGTAAAGGACTCCGCCGACTTCGTAACCCGCACCAATGATGAAGACGGAATCCTTCACGTCATCAATTTGTTTATGCGTGATTAAAACAATTTCAAAAATATATACAAAATAGAAAACTCAGCTGAAAGGGGACGTACCCCTTTCAGCTGAGTTTTCTGATAATTTCACCTTCTACTGGAAAAATTTTTCTTTTACTTCCTCTACCGGCATTTCCTGGCCTGTAAACAGTTCAAATGCAGCGACTCCCTGCCAGAGCAGCATACCGCTTCCGCCTACTGCTGCTTTGCATCCCGCTTCTTTTGCCTTGCGGACCAGAAGCGTTTCCTTCGGATTATACACAACATCCGCCACTGCGAGTTCCGGACGGAGAACTTTTTCCGGAACCGGCATTACGTTCTCCAGAGGACTCATACCTGCTCTTGTAGCATTGACAAGAATATCGCTTTCACCGATTACACGGGTCAGCACTTCCTCGTTATCCAGATCTTCGATCCACACTTTTCCGATGGACGGTACCGCTTTCCGGATCTTTTCCACCGTCTTCTCGCCATTTGCGTAAAATTCATCTTTCCGGTTGAAGATGGCAATCTCTGCCGCTCCGTCCAGAGCTGCCTGGACAGCAATTGCTGTTGCCGCTCCGCCTGTGCCGAGCAGAACGATTTTCTTACCTTTTATATCTACCCCGTGTTCCAGAAGATTTCTCACAAAACCGGTGCCGTCTGTCATATGCCCGGTCATTGTTCCGTCGTCCTCAATCACGACCGTGTTGCAGGCGCCCACCAGCTCCGCTGCAGGAGAAAGGCGGTCAACCAGCTGAGCAACCGCTGTCTTGCACGGCATTGTCACATTAAATCCGCCTGCATGAAATGTACGGAATGCATCCAGCGCATCCTTTGTCTTCTCCAGCGGTACGTCAAATGCCAGATAAGCGCTGTTTATGCCAAGTTTTTCAAAACTGTAGTTGTACATTGCAGGAGAACCGGAATGGCCTACCGGCGATCCGATCAGTGCATATAATTTTGTATGTCCGTCAATTCTTCTTTCCATAATGATTCTTCCTCCTGATATTTACCGCTCTCTGCCCCCGGGACAGGAGTCATGATTTTTCTGATAGAAATACAGCGAAAACAGACATCAGAGATCCGCTTCGCTGACCTGGATTCAGTATAACACATTCAACCTGAGACTCCAACACTTTAACGCATAAAAATTTTAATGTGTTAAGTCGAATCTTTTTTCCTTTTATGCTATACTCATGTAAAACATCCGCCGGAAACATCCGCAGAACAGATGTACAAAACCGGCGCGTCTGCTTCAGGAGGTCTTTACATGAACTTACTCAATTATGCCAATGATCTGATTTATGCGTCAGGCAATACAAAAAATCTTCCGGACATTCTCAACCGTTTCCGGATCCTGTTACCGGAATATTCTTCCTGCGCAGAAGAGAAAAAGCCCTGGCCCCGCAGGGATAGCGAAAACCTTTTCGCCCTTCTCTGGAATCTGCACGACGGGGACACTCTGTCTGCAACCCTTCTTCCAAGAGAAAAGCCTTTTACATTTGAAGGGCATTATACGCCCACTACCAGAACACAGATGCATTCCCATGAATATCTGGAACTTTTCTACATCATAGACGGGGAATACCGCCAGAAAATTCTGGACAGCGAGTTTACTTTTTCCAAAGGTGAACTGTGCCTGATCGACCGGAACTGTCTGCATCAGGAAATTCTGGACGGCACATCGGCCACAATCCTCTTCCTCGGAATCACACCGGATATTTTTGACGATATTACGAAAAACAGCACCGGTGCCGAAGGCATGGCGGGATTTCTGAACACCGCCCTTCTGAAGCAGAAAAACGTACAGCAGTATCTGCATTTCCGCCTCCGCTCAGACGCTGATCCTCTGATGGAAGAGACTTTTCTGGCGCTTCTGGCCGAACTGTCCCGCAACGACGCAGCCTCCCCGCTGATCTGCAAAGGACTTCTCATGCGCCTGTTTGGCCTTCTCAGCACCAACTATGAATTTTCGCTGTCGAAAAAAGTGAAAAAAGAAATGAACTGGATTCTTCTGGAAGAAATCTCAGCATTTATAGGAGAACATCTTCAGGACATCTCCATACGTATGCTGTCTGAAAGATTTCATTTCCAGGATGATTATTTTAATCGTCTGCTGAAAAATTATACGGGTATGACATATACAGAATACCTTCAGTCGCTCCGGCTTGAACGCGCCGAAACGCTTCTGAGGGAAACCAGTATTTCTGTAGAAGAAATCGCCCGTGAAATCGGCTATCACAACAAAGGATATTTCTATAAAATATTTGCGGAACGGTACCGGCTTACGCCGGCACAGTTCCGCAGAAAGATGAAAAAATAGTATTAATTTTTTCTTATTTGTCTTCCGGTAAATGCCATTTCCAGTCTCTGATCTCCGGCATATCAATACCGTACTCGTGGATGTACTGCTTGTGCTCAACCAGCTTGTCGTTCATCTGCTGAATCAGGTAAGAACCGCGGTTTCCGAGCTGCGGCAGTGCCTTAATAGCATTCTTTACAAGGTTGAATCTGTCAATCTCATTCTGAACACGCATATCGAACGGTGTTGTGATTGTTCCTTCTTCCTTGTATCCGTATACTCTGATGTTCTTGTTTGCACGTCTGTATGTCAGCTCGTGAATCAGAGTATGATAGCCGTGGAATGCGAAGATAATCGGCTTGTCTGTTGTAAACAGAGCGTTGTACTCTGCGTCTGTCAGACCATGCGGATGTTTTGTATGCTCTTCCAGTTTCATAAGGTCAACTACGTTGATAACGCGGATCTTCAGTTCCGGAAGTGCATCACGCAGGATTGTTACAGCTGCAAGAGTCTCAAGTGTCGGTGTGTCACCGCAGCATGCCATTACGATGTCAGGCTCCTGTCCCTGATCGTTGCTTGCCCAGTTCCAGATACCGATACCCTGTGTACAGTGTTTAACAGCCTGCTCCATTGTCAGCCACTGCTGTCTCGGATGCTTGGAAGCTACGATTACGTTTACATAATCTCTGCTTCGGATACAGTGATCGAAGCAGGACAGCAGACAGTTTGCATCCGGCGGAAGGTAGAGACGTACTACGTCTGCCTTCTTATTGGCAATGTGATCCAGGAATCCGGGATCCTGATGTGTAAATCCGTTGTGGTCCTGCTGCCATACGTTAGATGACAGGATCAGGTTCAGGGATGCAATAGACTGTCTCCACGGCAGCTGGTTGCAGACCTTCAGCCATTTTGCGTGCTGAGCGCACATGGAATCTACTACACGGATGAATGCTTCGTAGCTTGCGAAGAATCCGTGACGTCCTGTCAGCAGATATCCTTCCAGCCATCCCTCGCACATATGCTCGCTGAGCATGGAGTCCATAACACGTCCGTCAGCTGCAAGGAATTCATCTGTGTCATATTTCTCACCGTTCCAGTCACGGTTTGTAACTTCGAATACTTTTCCGAGACGGTTGGACATTGTCTCATCCGGTCCGAAGATACGGAAGTTTCTTTCTTTCTCGTTCAGTTTGAAGATATCTCTTACGAATCCGCCAAGCTCGATCATATCCTGAGCCTCAACTGCGCCCGGAGCCGGTACGTCAACTGCGTAATCGCGGAAGTCCGGAAGTCTCAGGTCACGGAGAAGCTTACCGCCGTTTGCGTGCGGGTTGGAACCGATTCTTCTGTCTCCCTTCGGAGCAAGCTCTTTGAGTTCCGGAATCAGTCTGCCGTTCTCATCAAACAGCTCTTCCGGATGATAGCTCTCAAGCCAGTCTTTCAGGATCTGAAGGTGCTCCGGCTTGTCCATCATGATCGGTACCTGATGTGCACGGAAGGAATCTTCGATCTGAGATCCGTCAACTACCTTCGGGCCTGTCCATCCCTTCGGTGTGCGAAGCACGATCATCGGCCACTTCGGTCTTGTTGTGTCGTCATTCTCTCTTGCATTCTTCTGGATTGCCTTGATGTCATCCATAGCTTTGTCAAGAGCCTCAGCCATCTTTCTGTGCATAGCCATGTGGTCGCTTCCGTCGTCCTCTACCTCTACGAAATACGGTTTCCATCCGCATCCGTCGAAGAAGTGCTCCAGTTCCTCATGAGAAATACGAGCCAGTACAGTCGGGTTGCTGATCTTGTATCCGTTCATGTGAAGGATCGGAAGAACAGCTCCGTCTGTCTTCGGGTTCAGGAATTTGTTGCACTGCCATGATGTAGCAAGCGGTCCTGTCTCAGCCTCGCCGTCTCCGACGATACATGCTGCAATCAGGTCCGGGTTGTCAAATACTGCACCAAATGAGTGAGCCAGTGAGTATCCGAGCTCACCACCCTCGTTGATGGATCCCGGTGTCTCCGGAGCAACGTGGCTGGAAATACCGCCCGGGAATGAGAACTGCTTGCACAGTTTCTTCAGGCCGTCCATATCCTCGCCGATATTCGGATATACTTCACTGTATGTACCCTCAAGGTATGTGTTTCCTACGAAGAAGTTTCCGCCGTGTCCCGGTCCGGAAATAAGGATCATATCCTGATCGTATTTTTTGATTACTCTGTTCAGGTGAACATAAACAAAGTTCTGTCCCGGTACAGTTCCCCAGTGTCCTACGATTTTCTTTTTAACATGATCCATTGTCAGCGGCTCGCGCAGAAGCGGGTTATCCAGAAGGTATAACTGAGCTGCGCCGAGATAGTTTGTAGCACGCCAGTACGCATCCATCTTTTTCAGATAGTCTTCAGTGATCGGCTGCTGTTCAACAACATTGTTCTCTGACATTCTGAATGTCCTCCTTAATTAAAACTTGTCAGGGACATGAGTCCCCACCTTCGTCTTATTTTAGACGCTCTGAATCCTTTTTTCAATTTCCCGTGTCTGTTAATTTCGCAAAAAGTTACCTATTCCGACTCAAAAATCCCAATTTTGCCGTCAGTTTCTGTAATCAGAGCGGAACCGGACAACTCTCCGGCCATCATATCAATCCTGCGTATCCTGCTGTCTTCGTAGGTTTTATAGTAATAGACTCCACTGCCGGCGTTTATACAGCAGGAATATGTGGTAACATCCCAGGTTCCCTGCGGTGTTAATACGGAGCCGCGCACCATGGACACTGCATCCAGAATATGGAAAAACTGAGAAACATTTTCCCTCTCCGCTCTGCCGCTGACGGAATTCCACTTCAGAAAAGCGGCCCGTACAAACCGGGATACGGAAGAAGCATCTCCCGGCAGACCGGCCGCCCCCACTCCCTGCGAGCAGGGTTTCAGTTTCAGACCGCCGGCGAACCGGTTTACTGCCGGCGCGGCCTGAAGATTCATATACTGGCTCAGATTCCATCTGTGATATTCAAAAGGCGGATTATTCGTCAGCACTCCGATGGGATTTTCCAGAATATTCAGGCCGCTTCCGACCGGCTCCAGCACAAGGCATCTGCAGCGGTCGGCCAGCATCCAGTGCAGGGGAGCCGGAGGCATGGCCAGAGAAAAAGCATCCCCTGTAATATTCGTATTCTTCAGAAGCGCTTCCGCTTCCTCAACCGAGCTGCAGCGTCCCAGTATCCATGGGATCAGTTCAAAGGATGCCGGATTAAACATTCCTTTTTTCTCCTTCTGATAAACGGCATTGTCCGGAAAATTCAGACCCGCCATACACAGGCCCTTTTCATTGACCGCCTCTGCATAAAGGGGAAATTTCTCCGGCGCCGCGGCCATTCCGGTCATGGCATAATGCTCATTCAGCACAGGCAGCCTGGTAAAATGCAAAGGGAACCGCCGGGGTGTAATCACAACATGCTCCCCGAAAGAAACATCCAGATCCAGATTTCTCCCAAAATAGAACGCTCCGTTTTCACAGGTAATACAGGTACACATCAATGAGTTCCTCCCGTCTGTTTTTCCGGTCTGAAATGCCTCCGGCAGATCTGCCGGAGGCACCTGTATCCAGTATTCCCTGTTTCCAGAGATTTTAATCCCTGTCAAATCTTGTAACAATCATATGGACAATATAAGGAATCAGAATTACCGGTATGGCGAGGTAAGCAATGGCGCTGTACGCCTTCTGGATCAGGGTCAGCAGCCCGAACTGGGCAATTCCGAAATCAATGAGACAGCATACAAGCGCGGCAATAATCTCTTTCCGGGAAATCTGAAATCTCTTTTTCTCTCCGGCAGGAACTTCCTGTCCCGCTCCGCGCTCACCGCACACGCGCTTTACCATTGCCGCAACCATATTAACTGCTGTAGATACTGCCCCCAGAATAATCAGAATGGAGATCAGCGGAGTCATAAACGATGCTCCCACGCCATTCTGCACCATAAACAAAGTGGGGACGCTCTGCTGCGCCGCATCCGGATTCGTATAAATTGTCATAAGTCCCAGCACAACCATAACCATCATCAGAGAATTCACCACAAATCCCGCCCCCATACTCTTCACCGCGTCTCCCGGTTTTTCAAAAGATCTGGCATGCTGTACGAAAACCGCAATATTGGACAGCTGAAAGGTTCCGTACAGAAACGCGGAATAAAGCGCGTCTCCCAGAGGCAGCCGCTCTGCTGTCATCTTTCCGGCCGCAGCGGTAATCCCGGAAAAATTAACCGCGATATTGGGGATATATACAATCAGCAGTCCTGCAATAATACATATGGATAAAACCGAAGCAACTTTGCGTACCAGGTCTGTGCCGAAAATCGCAACGACAAAAATAAAGAGGCCGATCAGGAACGTGCACAGCAGATACGGAAGCCCTGTCAGAGCACTGAGCGTGGCGCCGCCGGTGGCGAAAGCAACTGCCGGGGCCACACACATAACGCAGATATACAGCACTTCAAACAGATTGGAAAAAACCGGGGCAAATCTGCCGTAAAAGGCATTATTATAAGAACGGTAATCATACACTTCATGCTTTCTGGCAAACCACAGGCTGTATGCGAAAAACACGGCATTGTACAGCATGGCCAGAACCGGCATGATCAGGCACCAGATCCCGTATCTCACAAAATAACTGTAGATCTGCGCTCCGGAGGCAAATCCTCCCCCGAAATGTGTTGTAAACCATACAAATGATACGCCAAGGATAATGGCTCCTGTCTTATTTTTCTTCATTGTCTTTTCTCACTCTTTCTTTCAGTCTGTTCATCGCATCCACAAGCATCTCTTTTGTTACTCTGTACGGATAGTGGGCCACATCTGACATATCCGGAATCCGTTCCATGCATTCTTCCCACTGGTCTTCCGTAATTTCAATCTCGCCGAGGGATACCGGCAGCCGGACCGCTTTGTTCAGTCTGTAGATCTTTTCAAACTCGTCATACTGCTGATCCGCCAGCAGGGCAATAAGAACGCCAAAGCCTACCACTTCGCCGTGAAGATGTTTCTCCTCAATTACCGGATAGGCAGTCATGGCATAGAAAATCGCATGAGCCAGGCCGCTGTTATAATCCGGCGTATAATCTTTTGTCAGGAAAATGGACGCAATTCCGGTTGTCACCACAATCGCCAGAACCACCTGCTCCACATCATAAGTACAGAGTCCCTTCCTGTGATCCTCAAGAGCCTTCGGCCCGTACTCGAGCAGAGGCTCGCAGCACATACGGCTGACCGCCACGCCCAGCGCGGTAAAATGCTCCAGCCGTTCATCTCTTGAGGAAATCGTCGCCTCATAATATTTGGCATAGGTATCGCCGATTCCCGCCCACATATACTGGCTGGGCGCCTTTGCGATAATCTCCGTATCAATGAACGAATGCATGACCGGCCTGACAAAGAAATGAGGCCTCAGAAATGTCCCGTCCTCGTTGTACATAATCGAAACAGACGTACAGGCAGAGCAGTTTGAGGCAATGGTCGGGAAGGCAAACACCGGCTTGTCGTCAGTAATGCACAGACATTTTACCGTATCAAGGGCCTTTCCTCCTCCCACGCCGAACACCATGTCAGCCTCCTGATATACCGGCATGGCGCGGAGTTTTTCCACTGTGGCATAGGTACAGTTTTCTCCGTAGATCTCCCTGCCGATAATTTCAAGGTTCGTCTGTTTCACATAGGATTCGATTTTGTCATAGGCGGCTTCCAGAGCTTTCCTTCCGCCGATTACAAGGACTTTCCTTCCGTAGGACTCACACACCGGCCCGATTTTGTCATAGATTTTATCACCGATGGAATAATTCGGAAGATGGACTTCATAGTTTTCAAGTTTCATATTTATCTGTCTCCTTTCATCTGAGGGACCGGACTGCCGGAGGCCTGCTCCGGCATCCCCGGCTTTTTCTGCAAAAGAAAAAGCCCCCGTCCCATACAATTCTATTGCAGGGACAAGAGCATTCATACAATCAAACTCCTGCGGTGCCACCCGGCTTGATGCAGATCTCTGCATCCTCTCATGCATACCGACATATGCTTTCTTTGATAACGGAGTCCAGTCTCCGGCTTGCCTACTCTGTAATTCAGCTCGCCCTCAAAAGCCCATTCGCTCCAGTTCCGTCATACCGCGATCCCACCATCCGCAGCTCTCTGTAAAGCATCTCTGAAGTTACTTGCTCTTTCTCAACGGTTTGATAAAACTTTACCACTCCGGAGAAAAGATGTCAATCTCGTTTTTATCAGCACATTTCCGCGATCTCGTAAAGCAGTCTTTCCGAAGCCTCCCATCCAAGGCAGGGATCGGTAATAGATTTACCATAGATATGTTCGGATACATCCTGGCGTCCCGGTTCGATATAACTCTCAATCATCACGCCCTTGACCAGCTTATGAATCTCCGGGGAAAGCTTGCGGTTATGAAGCACTTCCTTCACAATACGCACCTGTTCCTCGTACTGCTTATTGGAATTGGAGTGGTTGGAATCAACGAGAACCGCCTGGTTCTGCAGTCCCATCTTCTCATACATCTCCAGAAGACATTTAATATCCTCATAGTGATAGTTCGGCTGGCTGACGCCGCGCTTATTCACACCGCCCCGCAGAATTGCATGGGCAAGCGGATTGCCGGAAGTCTCCACCTCGCAGCCTGCATAAGCATAATGCTGGGGATGCTGTGCCGCATAGATAGAGTTCAGCATAACGGAAAAATCACCGCTGGTAGGATTCTTCATTCCCGTAGGCACGTCAAAACCGCTGGCAGTCTGACGATGGTGCTGGTCTTCCACAGAACGGGCGCCGATAGCCACGTAAGAAAGAAGATCTTCTACATAACCCCAGTTTTCCGGATACAGCATCTCATCTGCTGCCGGCAGACCGAACTCCTCAATAGAACGCATCTGCAGACGGCGGATAGCGATCAGTCCCGCCACCAGGTCCGGGCGCTCCTCCGGATTTGGCTGGAAAGCAATTCCCTTGTATCCGTCTCCGTTGGTACGGGGCTTATAAGTATAAATACGGGGCACAATCTCAATCCGGTCTTTGACCTTCTCTGACACCCGGCTCAGGCGGCTGATATAATCACATACAGCATCTTCATTATCCGCAGAGCAGGGCCCGATCACAACCAGGAATTTGTCCGACTTTCCGGTAAAAATATCCCGCAGAGCCTGATCTTTCTGTCGCTTAATCTCTTTGCCGCGCTCCGATAACGGATACCGCTCGCGGATCTCGGCAGGTGTAGGCAGTTTCCTTAAATATGAAAAACTCATTGCAAAACAATCCTTTCTGTTCCCATTGTGGGAAAATATGTATTCCCGGCGCTGCTTTCCAGGGAAAGGAGCGGCGTATATTCCATATGATACAGAGCTTTCTTTCCGTACCACACAAAATAAAAGTTCTAAAAATATAAAACCACAAAGAATAATATATCCAGACAGGTCATAATGTCAACTGATTCCGCCATATCTTTACAGAAATCTTTGTTTAAAATTAATCGCTCAGTCCGGCTGCCGCATCATATGCCTCCTGCGCCTCTGCTTCGGAAATCGTCCCCTGCTCTTCTGCCTGCTCCACGCGCATCAGATACACATCCGACAGAATATCAAAATATTTTTCATTTACCAGCGTATCCTGAACAGCATTCTCATAGATTCTCTCCGCCGACTGATACTGACTGTCTATCAGCTGCTGGTAAACGGTACAGGCTGGAGAACGGTACAGCAGGATTCCTGCGACCGCTGTCAGACCGAAGATACAGGTAAATACAATTTTAGTGATTTTGAGCCCCTTCTTTTCCTTCGGATATCCTATGATGCCAAAATCAACCAACGGAATTTTCTGCACCGGAGCGCCGCATTTTGCACAGAAATTCTGACTGCTTTTTACCTCTGCGCCGCACTGCCTGCAAAAACGGCTGCGCCGGTACCTCCTGCAGGCATTGAATATATGGAGTCCCAGCCATACTGCCAGCAGAACGGCCAGCAAAATCAACAACTTATTCCTCGTCCGCTCCCCGCTGTCCACGGCTGACGAATTGAACTTCGCGCTGTAGCTTTTTTCAAATACGCCGTCTCCATCTCCGTCCTGCTTCAGTTCCACCCACTGCTCCTTCCTCGTATTCATCGAAAAATAGGAAGAATCTGTGACAGGTACATTTTCAAAATACCTGGTATCTGAATAATCGCCCTCCGCGTCGGGATAGCCAAGCGATACGTCCATGGTTCCCCTGTCATTTCCTTCAATCGTAATCTCGTAACCCTGCGCGGTGTCCAGGCGCAGAATCTTCTCCTGATCGTCCCCCTCTCCTATCAGGGTCAGAGTTCCGAACGATGTTCTCGTGGAAAGCCGCTGTTCATCAGAGCTCAGTACTTCTCCTTCTTTTTCCACCGTGACATCTACCGGACATGCAATCCGGATATACAGATACTGATTTCCTCCCACCTGCTGAGCCACATCATCCAGCACATATGCGATGCTGTCTGAATCGGTAACTTCATAATGATAGCCGGGAGACGCAATCTTCTCCATCAGAGACTGGCCTGCTGCCAGCTCGTCGGAGCTGCAGTTATGGAAAAATCCCAAACTGTAAACCAATATATTATTCTGCCTGATCTGATCCGCCAGCCCGATAATCGGCTCCGTATAGGTTCCGTTTTCCGTGGGGCCGTTATTTGGCAGGCCATCGCTCATGACCACAATCATCTTGGTATCCGCGCGCCGTCCGTCCAGTATACTCTGCGCCTGTTCCAGGGCCGTATACAGATTTGTATCGCCCCCACTTTCCAGGCTGTTGACCGCCCTTCGCAGCTCCGGTATATTGTTTTCCGCCTGCATTACCACAGACGCAGTATCGCTGTATGTAACTATGGAAATACGTGTATTGGCGCTCTGTCCCAGCACTGTCTCCACAAATTTCACAGCAGCTTGCTTTGTTTCCGAAAGAGGCGTGCCATTCATGCTTCCGGACACATCCAGCACCAGCACCACATCCCTTGGATCTGTACCGAAATCTGTCACAACCACACCGGTATCCTGATATTCAATTTTACTTTCCGTATCCTCGTTGTTGACGATAAGGGTTAGATCCTTCGTCAGATCCTCATTGGCCAGATCCTCCAGATGGATATTGTATAGTCCGGGACTCAGATTCAGCTGCAGGCTTTCGGTGTGCACATCCTGAGACATTACCTCGGAACCCTGCATCTGCGTTACCGTGATATGATAATTGTCGTATGCCTCATAATTCTGATCGTATACAGTCAGATCTGCCCCCTCAGAGAGTACCAGATTGTAATCTGTCCTTATATTCGTCCGGTCAAACGCATCCAGAATACATTCCAGCTGTTTTTCCGTCAGTTCAAAGGATAAATCTCCGTTCCGATATCCTCCGCCGTAGCAGGCTTCACAGGCCAGCTCCTCTACAATTTTCCGAACCGCCTGAAAATCTGTACTTCCGGTGAATCTCATGATGGCCGTATACCAGATCTTCTGCATCGTCTCATTGTCAATGGCCTTGGAGGAATCTCCGTCAATGCCGTTGGCAATCAGATATGCAGGATGGCTGAGAACTGTAATACCATAATGGCAGTCTGTAGTTCCTTCTATAAAATCTTCTGCGTCATCCAGATAATCGCCGGACGGCCGGATCATACTGCGGCTTCCGTGCACCCAGTCACAGGAATTGTCCAGCCGGGCATTGTCTGAATAATCTTCCACAAATTCTCCCATGATATCCGCCATACACTCAGAAATCGCGAACTGAACGGACTGCTGCCCGTTTAACGCGCCCTGGAGCAGACGATTGCCGGTTTTTGCATTCACCACTCCATGCGTATACTCATGGCCCATCACATCTAGTTCAGCCGATTTCGTGGCGTCAGCGCCGCTTCCGGCAACTCCCACGCCCATTATCCGGGTGCCGGACATGAAGGCATTATTGCTCGCATTTTGCTTGTCGTAGTTCCGGATATTGGTAATAACCTTCAGATCCGTGCCGGCATCCCCGGTCACTCCCTGCTGCTGAAAGTTGTCCAGATAATAGTCGTATGTAAACTGCAGATTGCCGAGTGCGTCAACTGCGCTTCTGTCAAAATTCTCCGGGCTCTCCTCCTCATGTTCCAGCACCAGACTGCTGTCATTTACCTGGGAAGATGAAAGCGAAGAAGCCGTCGTATAATAGATCTGTATATTTCTGCCCTCGTCATAAAGCTTATAGGAGGTATCGCTGTCTTTCCAGTAATCCGCATCCGGATAAGTCGTTTTCTGCCCGGTCAGATCACCGCTGACAGCTTCCGTGAGTATCCAGTTATTATCCGCAAGGACATCTCCTGTATTTCCATCTACCAGAAGGCTCCTGTACGGTTCGCCCCCATAGGCATCCACCAGAAAGAACTGATACACTGCTTTCAGCTCATCGTTAAGCACTGCAATAACCTTGCCCTCGCTGTCCAGCTCGTAGGTATCCTCTTCCATTCCTGCTGTACGTTCCAGATAGTATTCCACAGCGTTCCGCGCATCATATTCGTCCAGAGAAGTAGAAGGGTCAAATTCTTCAATTTCGTAATAGGCTCCATCTACGCTCTCTACCTGTCCGCTGCCGTCCACATCCATAACCAGCGAATAACCCAGCACCGGAACACCCTGCCAGTACTGCTGCATGGTATAATAATCCCGATTCCCGACCGTCTGCCTGTCCACACACTGATATTCTTCCCGGACATTTCCGATATTCATATCATACTGCAAAGCCTCCAGCGCATCCAGCGCGCTGCTTTCGTCATAGACAGTTCCCGCTTCACGATCATTCAGCCTTTCTCTGGAAGGCGAGTAACTCACAGATCCCGATTCTGCTATTTCATTATCTCTCTTCTCCTGCGCATCCAGACGTTCCTGTTCCTCCGGGGAAACAGATCCCGCCGTCTGAGTCTGTTCTGTCTGCAGAGGCTTCCCCAGTATCTGCCATGCAAAATAGCCGTTTATCGCCAGAGCCGCCGCCAGAACCGCAAGCAAAATTCTGGTGGAAAGCCTGGGCGGCCTTTTCCCCGGTCTGTTGTTCTTCATAATCTTCCTCCTCTCCGCCTCAATCTATTTATTATTATCTCCCCTCTTCATTATCGCTGTCAACATATCCCGAATTTTTCAGCAGGCGCTGTTTTTTTATGACTATAACATTGAGAAACATGTAAATCAACAAAGCTGAACATATTCATTTCTATATTCGGACGGCGTCCGGCTCAGATATTTCCGGAACACTTTGATAAAATAGCTGCTGTCTTTAAAGCCGCATCGAACCGCAATTTCACTGACTGACAGCGACGTTTTTACCAGAAGTTCCTGGGCATATTTTATCCGGTATAATGTGACATAACTCATTGGTGAGCGGGCGTAATACTTTTTAAAGCACCGGCCTGCTTCGCTTCTGCCGATTCCCGCGGAAGCGGCCAGTCTGTCCAGTGAGATCTCTTCCAGAAAATGCGCCTGAATATACCGGAGCATTTTCTGCAGCCGTATCTGGGAATGCTGATCCGGACGGCCGGGCTGTGTATGGGGAAGCTCCTGCTGATGACTGTACAGGATCTTAAATATGGAAACCAGATTCTGATGCACTTCAATTTCCGGGCAGTCAGACTGCAGCGGTTTTATTGCACCACAGTCAGAATGATTCTCCGGGACATTTGCCGCAAGGAGCGCGTATATTTTAAACAGATGTTCCGTCAGCGTCGTCTGCCACAATTTATTTCCCCGTAAAATAATGTACGGAAGAGCCGGATTATTCAGCACGGGGCTGAAATATTTTTTAAAAACAGTACCTGCCGCCGGCGCAAGCACTTCCTCTGTAAAAACAATATTGGGGCACAGGCAGATTCTGCCGGGTTCTGTCATGCGGTAACTGTGCAGCTGTCCGCCTCTGATAAAAATGGACTCTCCCTTTTGAAGAATCAGATGCTCCTGTCCTGCCTGTACTTCGATATCCTGATGAAGCGCCGTAAAAATTTCATACCCGCAGTGCCAGTGCAGCGGAACCTGATACTCCGCCCACTGATTCAGATTGTCTACATAATACTGAATCGGGAAACCGGCATCTGAAAATGACAGCACTTCCTGAAACTGATGATCAATCACTATTGTCTCCATATCACTTCTCCGCTTCTCATATTTGGGTAAATAATACCATAAACCGGGCAGATATGCCATGGATCTCCAATCGATCAGATGATATTATTTTATACCGGGCGACGTGTATCACACGTTGTACACAGACAGAAAGAAATGCGAGGCAGACAGATGACAACGCTTTTACTTGTTTTTATTTATATTTTTTATATTGGTCTGGGAATCCCGGATTCGCTTCTGGGTTCAGCC
The DNA here is from genome assembly GCA_900553885.1 of uncultured Ruminococcus sp. Lineage (GTDB taxonomy): Bacteria > Bacillota > Clostridia > Lachnospirales > Lachnospiraceae > Mediterraneibacter. Next base: position 14,280 of record USFD01000021.1, on the reverse strand, counting down.
TGGCCTGCAATCTACGGAGAGTTTCACGTTCCCGTTTCATATGCCAGCTTTATATCAGCGATCATTTCAACCGGAACTGTTATTTCCAGCCTTTTCAGCACAAAAGTCATCGCGAAACTGGGGACAGCGAAGGTTACCGCCCTTTCAACCGCTCTTACCGCTGCCGCATTGGCCGGTTTTTCCTGTTCACACAGTTTCCTCTGGCTCTGTCTCTGCGCGGTTCCCCTTGGGATCGGCGCAGGCTCCATTGATACCGCACTAAATAATTATGTGGCGCTTCACTATAACGCGATGCAGATGAGTTTTCTGCATTGTTTTTACGGAATCGGCGTTACCGCCAGTCCTTACCTTATGTCTCTGGCTCTGTCCGAGCGCATGAACTGGCGGGGCGGATACCGGACCGTATTTTATATCCAGCTTATAATCGCCGCCTTATCTGTTCTGAGCCTGCCTCTGTGGAAAAAGGTCAGAACAGCTCAGCATGAAGAAGAGGGAATTCATGTACTGCCGCTGATCGAGATGATAAAAAGGAAAAAAATATGGGCGTCCTGCGGCGTATTTGCCGGTATCAGCGCCCTGGAATCCACCTGCCTGATCTGGGGGAGCACATATTTATCCGAAACAATCGGTTTATCTGCAGACAGAGCGGCTGCGCTGATCACCTTCTATTTCGCGGGTATGGCTCTGGGCCGCTTTCTCTCCGGACTTCTCGCGCTGAAGTATTCCGGATGGAAGATTATATTTGCAGGGCAGGCGGCCATACTTGCCGCTGTGCTCATTTTGCTTGCAACGCAGAATATTCCAGCCGCTGTTGCCGGACTCTTTCTGATCGGCCTTGGAAACGGACCAATTTTTCCGAATATGACCCACTTAACCCCGGCCCTGTATCAAAAAGGAACCTCCCAGTCCATCATAGGGATTGAAATGGCCTTTTCCAATCTAAGTATTCTGCTTACTCCCATATTGTTCGGCTTAATATCTGACATCACGGGTACCGGTATCTTCCCGGGCTTTCTGACAGTCATGTTTGCTCTTATGGCCGGATGCACAATTATACTTAAGGTCGGAGACCGCAGAAGCCGGCTCTGATTTCCGGGACATTTGCTCGGTCATCTCCGTTTTTCTGAATAATAAAAAGCCTCTGCCGGTTTTCTGAATAAATTCTCAGACCGGCAGAAGCTTCACAACCCGCTTCGTATTCGGATAGTATTCCATTGATACACTTCCGGCTGTCTCCAGCCTCTCATAATCCTGTCCCGATATCTCCACCCGGATCTTTTTTCCCTCTCCATCAGTCCCAGTCAGATAATAATGACGGGAAAAGATACCGGTATGGCCCTGACTCGTACTCACCTGTATCTCTGACAGTACAGCAGGCTGCGGGCCGGCTGCCAGATCCATACATAAACTTTTCGAAAACCAGAGGCCGATCACAATACATACAGCCGTGACTGCTGCTCTGGCAGCTTTCACGGAAGCAGAAACAGATGTCCTGTTCCGTAAAATCCGTACAATCACATAAATACACACAATCCATATGACCGCCGCGTCACAGAACTCGTCCATTAAGACAAGCGGTCCTGTCTTCGGCATCATCAGTCCCGCGGCAAGGATGACAAGTACAATGGCACACAGGATCACTTCATATGTTTTTATTCTTGTTCTTTTCCCATTCATTCTCAAGCCCTATATATAAACCGAATCTCTTTCTCCAGAATCTCCTTCAGTTTCTTCACGGCCTCACGCACCACTGACCTGCGCAGTGCATCGTCATAATCTGTAAGCCGGTTCAGAGTCGTAAATGCACCGTCTTCTTTTTCTATGCGTACGATAAAATAATTGAATTCCCCTTCAAAATAAATCCTGTAATTTTGGGGAATATAGCGGAACTCAACCATAAACCATCCGTGATGCTCCGGCGCATAATTTTCCGCCGTGAACTGGATTTTTGCGCCAAACCGCCGCTGTATTTCTTCTTTCACATATATTACTCTGTTATCGTCTTCCAGATAATCATTGTAAAGCATAGTCCGCCTCCTTATCAGATAATCCACTCCGCATATTCCTGTATCATTTTATATATATCATCCGGCCGCCAAAAACGTATATCATAAAACAGGTCTATCTTTGCCAGATTTCTCAAAATTTCTATTCCATTACTGTCTACTTTGACTCTTCCTTTTAACAAATTTCCTGAAAGAATTCTTTCACCTGAAATACTCTCAACACGAAATTCTGTATCGGCATCTACTCTTAACGCTTTATCTGAGAAGGCAAAATATCTTTCCCTTATTTTATAACGGAATCATCCCATCGTTATTAAAATTTTTTGCTTCCGGCAATGCAATAACAATTCGTAATTTTGTGTCTTCCCTCAATGTTTGCAGAGCTCTTAATTTTTCGTTTTTTCTCTTCTTATAACCTATACGGCTATATGTTAAAATACGCACCTCATTTGCATTCTCAAAATCTTTAACAACTTCTGCAAATCCATCGCATCCTTTCGTTCCGATAAAGGTTGCTTCTATATCCGGTATTACACAATTAATTGTACCCCTAAATTTTTTCTGATACTTCATAACCCAATCTAGTAAGTTGAAATATTTCATTTTTATTTCCTACAGCCATTATCAATTGATTATTCTGAAGTTCTCTTACTGCTTCTTTCCATATAGCCGCAGACTTTCCTATTTTTTCAGTATTCATTATCTTATTATTCGTTTGTATATCTACTCCTTCAAGTGAATTTATTACCAGAATTTGACCGACAGCGTCTTTTGCCGCTTCTGTTAAAAGACATTTTGCTTCATCTGATAAAATCGGTAGCTTCAATTCTTTCTTTTCTGGACTAAACAATGCATCTATTTCTTCTTTAGAAATAGGTTCCCATTTCATTTGCGTCTGCTCTACCCTCTCCAAAATTGTATTTTGTATCTTCTCTAATTGTCTTTGTAAATCTCGAATCCCATCGGTATCTCCTGCTGTCGCAATTGCTTTTTCTGCTTGATCAGCCCTAACCCAGCCCGGCATAGGGGCATCATTTATGATTTTAGTCATTGCCATAGCAATTTTATATTTTAATTCGTCTTCGTTAGAATAGAAATCCACTAATCTCCCTGCATCTTTAACAGTGTTATGAAAATTCTTTACTCTTTCTCTTTCTTCATCTGTTGCTCCCACTTTAATCGCAGGAAGCAAATCAATATTTTTATGCAAAAATGCTAATATAGGCATTTTTTTCTCGATAGCATACCTATACTCTTTTTCCGTATAACTTATATTCTCCTCAGGATCAATAGAACCGTATTTTCCTGCAACAATTAAAAGATAATAATCACTCATATCAATCATTTTTTTAATGTATTCCCATTGACTTAATGAACTTGCCGGAAATTGTTCCATTCCTACTGGAATACAATTCATATCAAGTAAACAACTTATTGCTGCTTGTCTCTCCGTCTTCAAATCTTCATATGTAGAACTTATAAATACTTGATATTTTCTTTCCATGTACATCTCTCTTTTCCACCTGTATTATTAGTCTATTGCTTCATTTTCCAACTTTGGCAAATTATTTAAGCTTACCTTTTCCAACGTCTGCAACTGCTGTACCGCCAATTGCCGAAGCAATTCCATTCTCTTTTTCTGATTCTTACCCTGATTTATTAAAACAGCATTATAGCTTTCTAAATTTGCCAGTACCAACAACTGATTTAATGTCGCCACATCTCTCATATTCCCTTTAACATCTGGATTTTCATCTTTCCATTGCTTAGCCGTCTTTCCAAACAAAACAACATTCAGCATATCTGCTTCATTTGCATAGGTATACGCTATCTGTGCGGATGTTAATTCTGGCGGTATCAAATTATCCTTAATCGCATCTGTATGTATCCTGTAATTCAACTTGGAAATCTCTCTGTTCAAATTCCAACTTAGAGATAATCGGCTATTCTCATCAGTCTTTAATCTCCTGTAGTCCTTCATGATATATAATTGGAATTCAGGAGAAATCCATGTCGCAAAAGACATCGCAATATCACTATGAGCATATGTCCCGCCATAGCGTCCGGCTTTTGAAACAATGCCAATAGCATCTGTCGCTTCAATCCATTTCTTAGGTGACATTGTAAAAGCATTCGCGCCAGCTTGTTTTCTAAACCCCTCGAATTCGAGGGGTTTAAAATCTGGATTATGCAGCCTTTCCCAGAGACCTAAAAATTCTATCACATCCCGATTCCTCATCCAGTTTTGAATAACTGCTGTCGGATCATCGCTCTTATACCGTGCAATATCCGTCAAGGAAATAAATTCATTTTCAAAATCCTGCGTATAAATTCCAATATCAACTCCAGCCGCATGAATTGTATCTTTAATTATTTTCCCCATTGTACCTCCCATAAGCAAACCATAACATTTTGAAACACCGTATCCTTTTCCTTTTAAGAGAAATCTGCTGAGTAACTATCTTCATCTTCCCACATTTCCCGATATGCTTCAATATAATCCCCAATACAACCGGGATATACATCCAAATACTTTCTACATACCCTTTTGTACAATCTCAACATTTTTTCATCACACGCAAAGTCCAGTAAATAATCTAACAAATGTGACAATTCATCTTCCGACACAGTTCTGCTGCACACATCTTCAACCAATGGCAAATAAACCTCATAGGCTTTCTGATGCAATCGGACTATCTGCTCTGCAATCCGGTAAATATTTTCATCCATTATATTACCTCAAAATATTTAAGTGCCTCCGTTATCGCTTCTGCCTTTTCTTTCGGCGGATGTTTCTTCGGTTGCTTCAATTCCTCTGTCGCATTGGGCGCACCATACATTGTCAGTCCCAGAGACCTTTTCACCTCCGCAATATAAGCAGTATGTACCTTAAATCCATACTTCTGCTCTACATATTCCTGTATCATCTTATATGTAACTTTCGGTTTCGGCTGATATTTCTTCGCCCGTTCTGCAATCGCATCCAGCGATATCTTATCATCGCCTTCTCCAAATTCTACCTTCACATTGATAACACTGTCCGGGGATTTGTGGGACAGAAGTACTACCGTCTCAAGAGTTGTCCCGGTTTCCAAGGGCAATTCTTTCACTTCCTGTCCGTTCACTGGCACTGGAAAATTAAACACAATGTTCCTGATCCAGTTGCCGTCCTCCTGCTTTTCCGGGTACAGATCAATCCGCTCAATGAACGCCTGCATAAATTCTTTCTGTTCAAATTCCGTAGCGGCTCCATACACCTCATCGAACATCAGTAGAAGTTGGTAGATATTATCACCGGAGATTTTCTTCTGCCGGATGCTCTGAATCTGGCTCTTTACTTCATCCATCTGCGCCTCGATTTCCTCTATCCTGCCATACTGCTCGTCATATCGCCGCTGTAAATCCAGAATTTTTCGGTCAAAGTGCGGATCGTTGATGTCCATTGTATCCATCTGCCGTTCCAGTCTTGTCTTAATGCCCAAAGTCTGTCGGAGCTGTGCCTGCAATGCAGCAAGCTGCTTCTCCAAATCCTCCGTGTCAACAGACGTGCCGATTTTCTCTTTAATCGCCTTTGAGAACTGCGAATCATTCACCATAGCGGATATGATTGCCGCCACCATGCGATTCATTTCCTGCTGTTCGATGTTCACACGGAAGGTGCATTTGTGGCCGGTAGCGCCCACAGTGTTTTTGCAATAGTAGTAATAGCGGGTCTTTTTGTCCTTGCTGTGCGCCTTGGCGATATTCCCGTACAGGCTCTTGCCGCAGCAGGGGCATTTGAGAATACCGGACAGGATGTGTGCGTGTTCCGGGTCATGTACTTTTTCCCGCTTAAAGGCGTTGATTTTCCGTTTCTCCTGGGCTAAATTCCAATCTTCCTCTGAAATGATGGCCTCATGCTGGCCCTCATAAACCGGAAATTCATCCTTCTCAACCACATGAAATTCATTTCTTGTGCCCAGCTTTTTTTCTGTTCTGCGTCTGCCGTAGGCGATCTTCCCCATATACACCGGATTGTCCAGAACATCCTTTACAAAGTTGGAAGAAAAGCTGGGAATCGTGCCATTTTGACGGAGCTTCTTTGTGTAGCCATGGTTATTCAAGTAATTCGCTACAGCAGACAACCCCTCGTTGGTGTGGATATAGCGGTCATAGATGATTCTGATAACCTCCACCTCGTCCTCTGCAATCACCAGATTTCCATTTTCAAGGCGATAACCATAAGGAGCAAAGCCACCGTTCCACTTTCCCTCACGGGCTTTCTGTTCCCGGCCCGCCATAGTCTGTGTGCGGATGTTCTCACGCTCAATTTCCGCAACAGCGGAGAGGATGGAGATCATCAGCTTGCCGGAGTCTTTGGAGGAGTCGATACCGTCCTCCACACAAATCAGATTTACACCGAAGTCCTGCATAAGCTGCAAGGAATTGAGGACATCAGCGGCGTTGCGACCGAAGCGGGACAGCTTAAAGACAAGCACATAGGATACCCCGTCTTTGCCCTCCTGAATGTCATTTAACATCCGCTGAAATTCTAAACGACCCTGTATATTTTTTCCAGAAAAGCCCTCGTCAGAATACTCAGCCGCTACAATCATATCCTCATATTCCGCATATTTACGCAGCTTATCTTTTTGGGCATCCAGACTGTATCCGTCCACCTGAATAGCTGTAGATACCCTCGTATAGATGTAACATTTAGTCCGTCTTTTCATGGCAGGAACTCCTTTCTCCGGCGTTTTCTATATCTGCCGGTAGCTTTACCAATCCCTCTTTGCGAATGTAATACTCCAGCAGTCGCAAGACATATTCCGGCGCATGACGATTGTCCAATTCCCATTCCGTCACTGTCCGATAGGGGATATTAAAATATTTGCAAAATTCCTTGCGGTTCATGCCGGTCAATTCCCGCAATTCTTTGATTTTGGTTTTGCAGTCCATCACATCATCTCCACAAACAAAAAAACACGTTGCGTAACTATTATAGCACAAGCACAATAATTACGCAACGTGTAAATTCTATCTTTAAGCGGCTTGACCGAAAATACCGGCTTCTTTCTTGTCAGGCTGTCCATCTGGAGAAAGGGGAGGTATGCCCTCCCGCTTCTCCAAAACCTGATTGCCATATTTCAACATCAATTTCGCCATTACATCAATACAGCGGTCAAATGCCGCATTATACTTCGGATTTTCATAAACTTTGCTCAATAGGCCGCTCCTTTCTCCCGCGACTTCCACGAGCATACACATCCAGCACTTCCTTCGGAATCCGCTCCAGCACCACCACAGCGTCCTCATAGTCCCGTCGCAGCTTCGCATCAGCAAGCTGCTTCAAGGTGCTTTTCTGATTGGCTTTATCCAGCGATTCCTCCAGCTGTGCGTTCTCATTTTTCAGCTTCTTGTTTTCCTTGGTGGTTTTCGTGAATGCTATCTGATACTTCTTCAAAGTGGTGTGCATCTGTTCCACCGCTGGGATATACTGATCCAGCAGTTTCTCAATCTCCGCTGCCTTGCTTTTCGCATTGAAGGCGTTGACGCCAGCCAAAACCTCCTCGATTTTGGCTTTCTGCTTACTCAGCCGGGTCATTTCCTTAAACACCCTCGGAGGGATATGGTCACGCCCGGTCTTGCTGGCGCTCTCACCACGCTCCAGATCGGGATATTTCCGTACCATGTGTTCCCAGAACTGATCCTGCCACCAAGTCATCTTTTTCCTGTTCCCAAGGATTTCCTTGGCACACAGCCGCCCATCCTCGGTCAGTGGGACAAAAGAAAGGTGCATATGGGGCGTTTTCTCGTCCATATGCACCGCTGCGGAAACAATGGTCTTGGGGTCTTGATGCTGCTGGATAAAGGTGACCGCTTCCTGGAAAAAGGCTTTGATTTCAGCCTTTTTCTTGCCTTGGAAGAACTCCGGTGAGGCGGTCACAAGAGCCTCCACCAGCCGCACACTGTCAGAGCGGGTGCGGCATCCGGCCTCCTTGATCTGCCGCTCTGCCTCCGCCCGGTATCTGTGTTTCGGTTCAATCAGATGGAAATTGAGGTGGCTGCGGCTGGGATCAATGTCCGGGTTGCTGGCGTACTTATCCTTCGTGCGCTCGTTGTGGGCTTCGATATTGGCAATCTCCGGGCCTTTATACTTTGCAAAGCGTAAAATAGCGTGCTGCGGTTTCATCATCGTTCGTCCCTCCTCTTTACCCAGACAATGTCATAGCCCAGCACATCAGCCAGCTCCTTGACCTCTTTATAGCGGATGCTCTCCCGTTGCAGCTTGGCGGACAGGTTGGAAACGCTGTCCGACCAGCCGTATTCGTCATGCAAAAGGTCAACAGCCTCCTGCATGGTATAACCGGCACGAATGATCTGTGCCTTGACTTCGTTGCGTACACTCATATTCAAATCCTCCATTTCTGAGATAACGAAACAGCGAAGCCAATGCGCTCAATGGCGTATCTGCTTCGCTGTATCGTGAAATATTTGCTTTTCATAAATTGCATTTTCCTTGGCCGGTATGATGCTCTGCCCATAAGTGCCACCTACCGACTTTCCTGTTTCATGTGACTTTGGTTGCAATCGTGCATTTCCCCATGATTCCAGAAATCTGTTGCACGATTCAGAGAAGCACGTTTCCGTGAACAGATTTCTGTATCGGGTCAAATAGTTTCCTGTTTTCATTTGACCTGATTTCCAGCACCCAAAACAGGGGACAGGCAGCACGAGAAAATCATACTATTGGTGTTTTGGGGTAAATCGCTGCGTACATACGTACACGAAGTTGGAGCGTGAATCAATCCCGCCATTCCTCCGGTACGTACGTACGTTCCGAAACTTCAAAAAAACCGTTTATATTGGGTCTGGCGACCGCTTCAATCCCGTAGAAGCCCCATACCCGCCGCCCGGCGGCGTTGGTGATCTTGTTGCAGTATTCCAAATGGTACTTGCCCTGACTGGCAATCACCGCATCGCTGAAGCTGCGCCGTTTCAAGGCGGTCAAACTGTTTTCATCACACCACATCCCATAAATTTCATACAGCTCCTTGGAACTGATGCTGCTGTCCGCTTTCAGCCGGATATAACCCTCGGATTCCAGAAAATCATACACATTGTTGTTATCCCGCTTAACAGCCTCCCGGTTTTCCTTGGTGCGCTGGCTCTCTGTGAATTTGAAGTTGTTCGTTACCAGCCGCCGCAGACCCTCATATGCCCAAAGGAAGATGCCCTCTACCTCGGCCTTCATCTTCTCCGCAAGATCTGGATCGTCTTTCCTGTCCGCTGGCTTCGCCTTGGTGGTGAGAATGAGCTGACGGCGGTAAAAGCCATCGCTGCGGTCAAAAAGCGCTTGCAAATCGCCGTTGGAAAAGGCCAGCAGCCGGGCGGTCATCCATCCCTGATAGCTCTGCTTGCCTTTACGCTCCAAATCCATCTTGCCCTGGGCGGTAACGATGGATTTTACATAGTTGGTCTGCCGCAAGGCCTCCATCCGCATATCATCATCCACACACAGGAGGATATGCTCTAAATCGGCACGAGCAAAGCGGTTCTCAGAGATTTTCCCGATGCTGCCATCCTTCATATTGGAGCCGAACAAAGCAGACAGCACAGCGCCGATCTGGGACTTGCCCTCGCCGCCCTCGCCCTTAATCACCATCATCCGCTGCCCTTTGTTGCTGGGAATCAGGCAGTAACCGATGAACTCCTGCAGGGTGGGGATATCCTCTGGATAGAGCAAGCCATCCAGAAATGCAAGCCACTGAGAAGGGACAGGCGCACCAGTATTGTAGGCCACCGGCAACCGGCTTCGCACAATCTCTGGCCTGCCCTCGGTGAACGTACCATCCAGCTTCAAGGTGCCGTTGGTCAGATGGATGCGGTCTGCCTCCGGCGGGAAGTCATCCACATGAGCTGCCAGCTTCAATACCTCCAGAATGTTGGTGATCTTCCGGGGGATGTTGTTCACAGCGCAGCACTTCAATTCCTCATAAATCTCTCCACGCAGAGGAAGAACATCCGTCACTCTGCCGTCCGGCGTGAAGAAAGCGCCGTTGGCAAAGATGATTTTGCGATGGCTCAGAAACTCATCACAGAACAATGCCTCGTTGATATTGGTGCCGTCAAACCAGACGGGGCCATCAGCAAATTTCCGGTTCTTCATGGGTTCTCGCCTCCTTTTTCAGCCGCTCCAAGCGTTCTTCCAGTTTCTCAATCGTGCCGTCCCGATGGAGCATATCCACCGTTTTTACACGGATTTCCAGCTCTGCAAAGGCCAGAATATCCGCCAGATACTCGATACGGTCAAGCATCTGGCAAGCCTCCACAAAGTGATCGTCTAAGACTTCTTCCGGTGCTTTTGGTGCATACTGCACCTTCCAGCTCTCCAGAAGGTGCAGATAATCGCACAATACCCGCTGACAGTGCAGCTCCTCTTGTCGGAACGCCCTTGCCAGCGGGTATTTCGGTTTTGATAGCGCCGCCGCAGCGGGCGGCTTGTCCGGGTCAATGCCGAAGTCGTAAGCCAGCTTCTGTGCTGCCTCGTAGCTGCTCAGGCCAAACAGCCTTGCAACGAAGTCGATCACATCGCCGGTAGCTCCGCAGCCGAAGCAGTAGAAATAGCTCTCGTTCAGCTTCATGCTGGGATGACGGTCATCGTGGAAAGGGCAGCGTATCATGCCGCTACGTTCCACTTTCAAACCGTAGTGTTCGGCGGCCTGCCGTACCGTGACAGCCGCCTTAACTGTTTCAAATAGATTCATGCGTCATACCTCCGTATATTTTTTGACGGTTTCTGCCCGTCTGCCTGAATATACGGAGAAAATAGCTCTCAGCCGGAAAATCCGGCACTTTTGCAAAAAAGAAATTTTCGCCCGGATTTTTTTGCAAAAATGCAATGTCAAAATAGAACGTATGTTCTATTTCATCTTGATTTTATTCCAGTAATCGACTATAATATATTTGAGTTACCAAGTCACTTAGTCAATAACATTCTTTGTTGTTTATTTTTAGATGGAGGACCGGGAAAATGGACAGCTTATCTCAAAAAATTTACGACCAGGCATTGCGCTGCGGATTTGATAAATGCGGAATCATATCTATTTCTGCACTGGACGGATTTAAACAGTTATATCAACAAAGGCTTAATGATGTTCCGGTAAGCCAATATTTTTATAAAGGCGTTGGAAATTTAACAGAAACAAAGTCGAGATTTCCATGGTCCAAATCCATCGTAATTCTTGTATTTGACTATGGAAAGTATAGGTTCCCAGAATCTTTACAGGGAAAATACGGAAAAGCTTTTTTTCTGGAACCAGAGAAAAAAAGTAGGGAACGCTTCGACCTGGAACGCTTGGAAGTCTGGTTTTATGAAAATGGTATCCAAGCGAAAGGCGGAGAGCAGTTTGGCTCACTCAGCGTTGGCCCTCTCAGGTATATGGCAATGAAAGCCGGACTGGGTATTATCCGTAAAAATAATTTCTTTTATACGGAGAACGGCTCCTATAACAATTTATTTGCTTACGTGATTGATCAGGAGTGTGAACTTATCCATACATGCAGCGCTCCGCCTTGTTCTGAAAAATGTGATTTGTGTCGACGTGCTTGTAAGACGAAGGCTTTGGAAGCACCATACACAATGAATCCGTTTAAGTGTGTTTCTTTTCTGACTACATTTGGAAATAGCGATACACCGGAAGGACTTTCTGATGAGATGTATGAGCAGTGGGTATGCGGCTGCGATAATTGCCAGGATGCCTGTCCTTATAATCGGCGGCATGATTGGAAACACGGATTGCCATTAAACAAATTAGAAGAAATTGCTCCAGCAATTTTACCAGAGAACTATGAAAATCTGACGGACGAATTTCTCATCAAAAATGTCATTCCTAAAACTGCGAATCATTTGCAGGATAAAGATATCCCGGCATTAAGAAAGAATGCAGCCAGATCAGCAATAAATGCTCAAAGAGCTGGAGCCAAATAATCTTTTCTATGTTGCTAGTTTCAAACGAAGGGGACGAGAATGAAATACCTATCAACCTTTGAAGTTGCGAAGAAATGGGGGATTTCTCACCGGCGTGTGGCCATCCTCTGCAATGAAAACAGAATCCCCGGCGCACAGCGGGCGGGGAGCCGTTGGATTATCCCGGAAGACGCAGAAAAACCCGCCGACGCCCGGATCAAAAGCGGGAAATACAGAAAACTCAAGTCAGAGGAAGGAGGGACACCCTAAATGGAGAAAACCTTTTTGCCCGGTGACGTCCGCCAACGGCTTACCGATTTGATGAAAGACCAAAAGGTAACACAGACGGAACTTGCCAGAAAAATCGGCTGCGGAGACAGCGTTCTCAGCCGTTTCATCTCCGGGCAGACTGATAAACTCAGCAATGAAAATATCATTCGCATTGCCAGAGTGTTCAACGTGTCCACCGACTTCCTGCTGGGCATAACCAATGTTCCCGACCGGAAGAATTATGCCATTGACGAGTTGGGCTTATCCGCAGAAGCAGCACGCAATCTATTCACAGAAAAAGTCAATACAGCGGTGCTGAATCGGTTGCTGGAAAGCCCCCGCTTTGCGGAGCTGACCTACACGCTGGAGCAGTATTTCAATGACACCATTGCCGCCGGATTCGCCGCACAAAATCAAATGTATGCCACTCTCAGCGCATTGACCCGGAAAACGGTAAAATCCAAATCCGGAGAAAAAACTGCAAAGGACATCAGCCGCCTGCGGACATCTCCCTATCAGGCAGACCTTGCTACCATAGAAAATCAGTTTATGCTGGCGGTCAAAGAAATAAAAAAAGAAATCGGCCATGACTTTTCTGTCCAGCAGGCATTCACCAAGGAAATCGCCCAACAGATGTTTACGGAGCTGACGAAAGGGCAGGATATGGAGAATCCCCACATCACGCCGGAACAGATCACAGAAGCCGTTCTGGACAGCGTTTCCTGCATGGAGGGGGCTTCTTCAGATGTGTTGGAGAAATTCGGTCAGGCATTGACTGACCTGATATATGGTATAGCACAGGGAGCAAAACAGGAGAACAAGAATGAAGACCCGGAGCAATGAGCGGCTTTGCGCTCAGGCTCAAAAAGGGGACGAAAATGCCCGCAGCCTTCTTCTGGAAAAGAATTATGGTTTTATCTGCCAAACTGCTGCAGAACTATATCGGAGTATGAATCTGGGAGAAAGTGACCTTGGAATTGAGATGGATGATCTGACGCAGGAGGGCAGCATCGGCCTGCTGGATGCCATCTCACACTTTGACAGCAGCAAGGGCATTAAGTTTCTGACCTATGCTGCGCCCTCTATCAAAAACGCCATGACTGACCTGGTGCGCTCTGCCTTTGCACAGTATGAACAGCGAATGACCGACAAGAAAAACGGGCCGGGACTTCAGAAAGTCCGGCTGGATGAAATCCTGCCTGACGATGAACGGATGCTGAGGATCGAGGCCATTGCCAATTCCGCAGCCAAATCCCCGGAGCAGATTTACATTGACCGGGAGACAATGCAGGAGCTGTATGAGGGCTTGGGAAAACTCTCCGAGCGAGAGCAGGTATATCTCCTGTATCGCTATGGCTTTACAGACGATACGGAGCATACGCTGATTGGGACGGCAATCCATTTCAGCCTCCGGGAGAGCCGGGCAAAGAAGCTGGAGGAAGAAGCCATGGACAATCTCTGGCTGGAGCTGCCGTGGTGGTTTTAGGGCGTGACGCTGTGGCGGGACAAGGTGCTTCATCTGATGTACTGAATGGGTAAAATTTTTCTTCTGTGAGGTATTCAAAGGATATTTCCCTTTGCCGCCGCCTGCTCCGTTCCCGCCATGCGTTGATAGCCGCATAGCGTATCACGACTTTGCAAAAGCCGTTAAAAGTATACATGATGTGTTCCTTGTATGCTTTTGTGTAAGCCATAGAAAACTCCTCCTTTCTCCCACAAAGAGCATTGTGACTGGTTGATATTGCCTAAAAGCAAAGACAGGCGGGGCTGTCAATAGCGGACGTAGCCCGTTCATTTTACTGTGGACTAATATGTGTTGCATTTTTTTGCTTTCTTAATTCTGTTCCCACTAACACAATAGATAGCACAAACGCTGAAAAATCAGCAACAGGCCCCGCTAGCAATACTCCCATAATTCCGAAACGGAGCGGGAGCAGCAGGGTAAGCGGAATCAAGAAAAAGGTCTGCCTTGTTAATGCCAACAGAGCACCTTTTAACGCTTTTCCTATTGCGGTAAAAAAACTGGAAGAAAGCAACTGCACACCATTTACCAAC
>USFD01000020.1 GCA_900553885.1 uncultured Ruminococcus sp. | reverse complement strand
TGGCAAAAAGATGCTGCCGCATCTATGATTTTCTAATCATTGATGCGACAGCTCCTTTTTCGTTTTTCACTTCAGTACTCTTCCGCGCATCTTCCCCCATACATGGGCCTGAACATAATCATATGCCCTGTCATAGATCAACAAGGCGATCTGTCCGCCTGCAATCACTCCTGCCATGGCCATATCCGGTATGGCCTGCGTAAAAAGAAGATCCCGGAACAGAAATACGATCGGCACGTACATTATATTGAAGATTACATATTTTGAAACCCAGAAGAAAATCGTTCTTTTCTTCATTTCATGGCGTTTTTCCAGCCATTTCCACACTGCCTCAATGCCCCAGATATAAAAGCCCATTGCGGCGAATGTGATTACGTAAAATTTGTTCGGCGCTGTAATAAATCCGAGCAGTACAGCTGCTATATAAAAAGCCGCTCCGACCCGCAGGCCAAACTCTCTGACAACAATTCCCACAAAAAAAGAGGCCGCAGCAAGCAGAAACAGGGTACTTGTCTCAATAATACTGCCAAGCGCCATAAAAACTACTGTCAGAGCCAGAAGCAGACCGCCGAACGCCATCGTTTTTGCCTTTACATGCATGAACAAAGATCTCCTCCCATACATTCACAGAGCTGATCCGCAATAAAAAGATCACAGCACATATTTCCCGTGCCGCAGGACGAACCGGAGCCGTAGCCGGAACCGTATGGACTGCTCTGATATCTTCTGGTACTGAAATCAAGCTGATTTAAAAGCTGTCTGTACTGAGGATTATTCGGTTCCATATTCACAGCCTGAGCGGCATGGTCTCTTGCAAGAACATTATTGCCCAGTCCTGCATTCGCACATCCGCTTAAGTAATACCAGAGTGCGGAGCGGTCCGGAACCTGATCCAGAGTATTCAGCGCTTCCCGGAAACGTCTGCTGTTAATATAATTTACCGCTGCCTGAAGCCTGGGATCCGGCGCGCCTCCCTGGGAAGAACTGCCGCCATAAGAATAACTGCCCGAACTGCCGGACGATGAACCTCCGTAGGAATAACCGCCGGAGCTGCCGGAAGCGCGCTCATGCATAATCGTGTCATATGCCTCCTGTACTTCCTTGAACTTTTCCTCCGCCAGATCAGCCAGAGGATTATCTACATTGGCATCCGGATGGTATTTCCGCGTAAGCTCGCGGTATGCCTTCTTTATCTCATCATCCGACGCACTGGGGGACACGCCCAGCACATCATATGGGTTTTTTGTCATTTTTTCCTTTCCTCACTTTTCTTCATCTGTAGCTTATTATAGCGATTCCAGACTCCATCATACAATATATTTCTTAAAATGTCCACATCTACAAGACATGGAAGGCGCTCGAATTCGGCGGTACTCTCCGCAATCATCATGCAGAGAATCTGATGCATCCTCTCCTCATAATCTTCCTTTTCATAAATTTTCTTCAGAGGATTATATCTGCCCTTTTCAATATCCTCCGGCAGATCTTCGTATGCATCCATAATATAAATATATTTTCCCAGGAAAAAGCCCATTTTTCTGAGACTCCGCTCCCATCCGTCCTCACGGTACACAAACAGTTCTTCCATCAGCCTTCCAAAGCATCCTGCGGTGCGGTCAATATCTGTACTGTCCGTCTTTTCGCACTCTGCCAGGGCTTTCAGCTCCCGCCGGATAGCCTGGCTCTGCCTGGGATAGGCTTTCTTAATTTTCCCGGCCTTTCGCCGGAGCAGCCCCTCTGTCATCAGACTGCTGACCTTCCGGTCGTCTTCCCAGTCATCCTTCATATGATAATATGCCAGCAGCACGTTCATTGCTGCCGCATATGACGTAATCTCGTTTCTCAGCATCCTCTGTTTTTTTACGGGGTGCACTTTACAGCGATGCATCTGCATCTCCGTCTCCGTTTCGTACAGAGAAGACAGGAGAATAACCGCAAAGGTCATATCGTAGGTAAGGGTCATCTGTCCCATAAAACCATAGTCTTCTTTCAGCGAACGGCAGAGTCCGCAGTAATAGGCCTTATACTTTTTTAAATCCTTTACCTTCAGTTCTGGTTCACAGATAGTAACATAGCCAAACATGATATTTTTCTTCCTTCCCGAATCTGCAGACTTTCGTCCGGAGCGCTGTTTTCTGCTATTATATCACGCATATCCGGAGCCGTTCATAACATTTTTATAAAATAATCCATTTGTTAACTGTTTTTATTTTTTAGTTGACAATAGGTCTTTCATCCCTTATAGTGTCTTACAGAAAAACAGGACCATCCGGGGCATATACGGAGTTGTTTCCCCTATGCCTCTGATGATCCATAAAAAGGAGATAATTACTATGTCTGACCGCAGAAATACTGTACGCCCCGGATCCTCCCGGACGAAATTCCTGACGCTTACCGGTCTGATGACTGCCGTCATCTGCATTGTCGGGCCGCTCTCTCTTCCTCTGCCGGCAAGCCCTGTTCCTGTTACACTTACCAATTTTGCCATTTACATAGCTGTTTATGTGCTGGGTCTGAAAGCCGGAACCGTAAGCTGCCTGATCTATCTCTGTCTGGGCGCCGCCGGACTTCCTGTCTTCTCCGCCTTCAGCGGCGGTATCGGAAAACTGGCCGGGCCTACCGGAGGATATCTCATCGGATTTCTTTTCCTGGCACTGATTCAGGGCGCCCTTATGCGCCGTTTTTCCGGAAGAAATACCGCAGCTGTAGCCGGCATGATCCTTGGAACAGCCGTATGCTATCTCTTCGGAACAGTCTGGCTGGCCGGCCAGATGCACCTGACCTTCCAGGCCGCGCTGGCTGCAGGGGTAATCCCCTATCTGCCCGGAGACACTGTGAAAATCATCCTTGCCGCTCTGGCCGGGCCGAAGCTTGGCACGGCAGTGCAGAAGGGACTGCAATATTCCGGCTGACACTCAGGCGATATACTTGCAGGCTGCCAGAGCGGCTACCGCTCCATCGGCGGCGGCTGTTGTAAGCTGACGGACTTCCTTTGTACGGCAGTCTCCTGCCGCAAAAATTCCCGGCGCGGAAGTCAAGCAGTCTTCCGCCGCAAGAATGAATCCGCTTCCATCAAGTTTCACCACATCGGCAAAAATTTCATTCTGCGGAATCTGGCCCACGGCGATAAATACTCCCGCCACATCAAGCCGGAAATCTTCTCCGGTCTTTTTGTTGGTAAGGATCAGGCCTTCCACCACATTTTCACCCAGAATCTTTTTTACCACAGCACTCAGAACGAACTCTACATTTTCTTTCGTAGAAAGACGTTTTACAATACTGTCCTCTCCCCGGAATTCGTCTCTGCGATGTACCAGATAAACTTTGTTGCAGTAATTGGACAGGAACTCGGCATCCTGAAGAGCTGTGCTTCCGCCGCCGATTACAGCCACATCTCTTCCGCGGAAAAACGCGCCGTCACAGGTAGCACAGTAGGAAACTCCGGCACCGGTCAGCCGTTCTTCATCAGCCAATCCAAGATGGCGGTGGGTCACGCCGGTTGCAAGGATAACACTGCGGCACGGATATGCTCCGCCGGTTGTCTCTATTACCTTAATTCCGTCCTCGCTGCGGATTCCGGTTACTTTTTCAACCACCGTCTCTGCTCCGAGTTTCATTGCCTGGTCAAGAAGATTCATAGAGAATTCGCTTCCGCTTACACTGGCAATGCCGGGATAATTTTCCACATTCGGGGACGAGGTAATCTGCCCGCCGAAATTGCCTCCTTCAATAATGATTGTTTTCTTTCCTGCCCGCTGTCCGTAAATGGCAGCTGTCATTCCGGCGGTTCCGCCTCCTACAATTCCAATATCGTACATAAATCAGCCTTCCTTTTCTGCATAACTTTTAATATTTGACGCATTTGCAAACTTTGAAACCCGGCCGTCTTTTACCACAATCAAAGTCGGCGCCTGCATAACTCCGTACTGTTCTACCAGTTCCCGGTTTTCTTCCGCATCTACAACTTCATAAGGAATGTGTGCCTTTTCCAGTGAATTTGCCGCCACACGGCAGTTCGGACACGTCCGGGTCGTAAACAGAAGGGTTCTTACTTCTTCTGTTCCCGTCTCAGATTTCTTTGCTTCCTTCACCGCCGCCAGAGTTCTGGGGCGCATATGAGAGTTTGATATGTCGTATACGCGGCGTTCCTTAAATTCCTGAGTCTTTCCGTCATTCCAGTTTTTCACCGGACGGTAATATCCTGTAATGCGACTGTATACTTCCGTCTCTGTCCCGCAGTACGGACATTTGTACTGTTCTCCTGTAATATAGCCGTGATTTTTACAGATCGAATAGGTGGGTGACATTGTATAGTATGGAAGTTTATAGTTTTCCGCAATCTTTCTTACCAGCGCTGCCGCCGCCTTCCAGTCGGGAAGTTTCTCTCCCAGGAATGTATGGAATACAGTTCCTGAAGTATACAGCGTCTGAAGTTCATCCTGTATATCCAGCGCTTCAAATACATCATCCGTATATCCTACCGGAAGATGGGAACTGTTTGTATAATAAGGAGTTCCGTTCTTCTCTGCCGCCGTAATAATGTCCGGGAACTGAGCCACATCGTGTTTCGCCAGACGATATGTGGTAGACTCTGCCGGTGTGGCTTCCAGATTATAGAGATCTCCGTACATTTCCTGGTAATCCGACAGGCGCTCACGCATATGATTGAGCACATCTTTCGTAAACTGCTGGGTCTCCGGCGACGTCAGGTCTTTCCGGATCCATTTTGCATTCAGTCCCGCCTCATTCATACCGATCAGACCGATTGTTGAGAAATGATTGTCAAACGTGCCCAGATATCTCTTCGTATACGGGTAAAGGCCTTCGTTGAGAAGCTTTGTTATTACTGTACGTTTGATGTGCAGAGAACGTGCGGAAATATCCATCAGCCTGTCAAGTCTCCTGTAAAAGTCTTCCTCATTTTCCGCCAGATATGCAATTCGGGGCATGTTTATCGTAACAACGCCCACAGACCCCGTACTCTCTCCGCTTCCGAAGAAACCGCCGGATTTCTTGCGCAGCTCTCTCAGATCCAGACGGAGACGGCAGCACATACTCCGCACGTCGCTGGGTTCCATGTCGCTGTTAATATAGTTGGAGAAATAAGGCGTACCATACTTGGCGGTCATTTCAAACAGAAGGCGGTTGTTCAACGTATCCGACCAGTCAAAATCTTTTGTAATTGAATAGGTAGGAATGGGATACTGGAAGCCCCTTCCTTCTGCATCGCCTTCGATCATCGTCTCGATAAACGCCCGGTTAATCATGTCCATCTCTTCCTTGCAGTCGCCATAGGTGAAGTCCATCTCTTTTCCGCCTACAATTGCAGGAAGATTTTTCAGATCATTGGGCACGGTCCAGTCCAGTGTAATATTGGAAAACGGAGCCTGCGTCCCCCATCTGGACGGAATATTCACACCGTAAATAAAGGACTCAATGCATTTTTTCACCTCGGGATAGGTCAGGTGATCCGCCCTTACAAACGGTGCAAGATAGGTGTCAAACGAGGAAAACGCCTGAGCGCCGGCCCACTCGTTCTGCATAATTCCCAGGAAATTGACCATCTGGTTGCAGAGTACGCTTAAATGCTTTGCCGGAGCCGATGTAATTCTTCCCGGGATTCCGCCCAGGCCCTCCTGAATCAGCTGCTTTAAGGACCATCCTGCGCAGTATCCGGTGAGCATGGACAGATCATGAATATGAATATCCGCGTTTTTGTGTGCTTTTCCGATCTCTTCATCATAGATCTCGGACAGCCAGTAATTTGCCGTAATGGCGCCGGAATTGCTCAGAATAAGACCGCCTACCGAATAAGTTACCGTCGAGTTTTCCTTCACCCGCCAGTCCGTTACTTTGACATAACTGTCCACGATTTCCTTATAGTCCAGAAGTGTGGAATTCAGATTCCGGATTTTTTCTCTCTGCTTCCGGTACAGAATATAGCCCTTCGCTACGTCATCATACCCGGCCTGAATCAGTACAGACTCCACACTGTCCTGAATATCTTCCACTGCAATCAGCTCATCACTGATCTTCGGCTCAAAGGCCGCCGTTACCTTCAGGGCCAGCATATCGATAATATCCTGATTATAGTTCTTCTCCTGGGCCTCGAAGGCTTTCCGGATTGCTTCACTTATTTTCACAAGGTTAAATTCCACGATCTTACCGTCTCTTTTTTTAACCTGATACATACCCGCCTGTCTCCTTTCTTTTTTTCTGCTTATGTCTCGTTCTCTCTACCTGTAAAGGGTGTCTGAATCCATTCTATCATTCGCGCATATTTTATGTCAACAAAAAACACCAATATCTAGTGTGTTTCTTTTTTAACAAAGACTAGATATTGGTGTTTTGTATTTCTTCGCATTCTCACGCAGACGCCTGCGGAAAACCTGCTTTCTTCAGTCCATCCCCCGCAGTTGCGCCCCTGGGATATATTTTCTCACAATCGCCAGAGCCTGTTCCAGAATATCTTTTGTATACGCGCGCAGTCCCGGCTGTATCACGTCTCCGGAATCCACAAAACTCTGCAGGTAATATTTTTCCGCTCCTTTCAGCCAGCGGCCGATCCCCTCAAAATCGTCCCTTTTGTGGAACTCCCGGACGACCGTGGTGCGGAACTCGCAGGGTACCGCCCCTGACAGAAGATACTCCGCGCTGCGGATAACATTTTCCGGATTGTATCCTTCAATCCCGATTGTCATGCCGTATTTATCCGGCACATTCTTGATATCCATAGCCACATAGTCGATCAGCTTCCGGTCTGCCAGATATTTCAGACGGTTCACATTGCTTCCGTTGGTATCCAGCTTGATCAGATAGCCCATTTCTTTTACTTTCTCCATAAACTTCTCCAGGTCCGGAGACAGAAGCGGCTCTCCTCCGGTAATGCACACACCGTCAAGAATTCCCTGGCGCTTCTTCAGAAAAGCCAGCACTTCCTCCTGAGGAATATCATTTTCCGGATCAATATGCGTCACAAGAGAAGCATTGTGGCAGAAGGGGCAGCGGAAATTGCAGCCCGCAAGGAAAACCGTGCAGGCCACTCTGCCCGGATAATCTAAAAGAGTCAGTTTCTGAAGTCCCTGTATATTCATAGTCTCTCTCCTAAAGGATCAGGCGGTTTAGGCTGATATTATCATAATTGTCTGACAGCTTGAGCCAAAGGGGTCTGACCCCCTTGGTTCAAGTTGTCCTAAGTGTCTATAAATTTCTGGAAATTTCGGCGCATGCTTTCATTGCTTCTATTACTGCGCTGCGGAAGCCTTTTTCTTCCAGGACCCGTACGGCCTCGATTGTTGTCCCGGCCGGGGAGCATACCATGTCTTTAAGTTCGCCGGGATGTTTTCCGGTTTCCATCACCATTTTCGCGCTTCCGTAAACGGCCTGGGCGGCAAACTGATATGCCTGCTGTCTGGGCATGCCTTCTGCCACTGCAGCGTCTGCCATAGCCTCGATAAACAGGAATACATAAGCCGGCGAACTTCCGCTTACAGCTACGACCGCATCGATCAGATGCTCCGGCACAACTTCAACTTTTCCGAAAGAGCCGAGTATCTCCAGCGCGTATGCCTTCTCTTCTTCCGTAACATAGGAGTTGGGGCAGGCGGCTGTCATTCCTTCGCCCACCAGCGCCGGTGTATTGGGCATGGTACGGATAATTTTTACCGGTTTTTTAAACTGTTCCTCCAGCCAGTCCAGGGTTTTTCCCGGTGCAATCGTTATAATCAGCTGGTTTTCCCTGATACAGTCTCTGATTTCCGCGATGGTCTGCGCATAAAACTGCGGCTTTACAGAAAGAATCAGCACATCTGACTTTTCTGCCGCCTCCCTGTTGTCTGCAGTCACCGTAATTCCGTAAGTCTCCTTTACACGTTCTCTGCTCTGCGGCATAATATCCGCGCCGATTATCTCCTCCGGAGCGATAAGACCTTTTTTGATAATGCCTCCCATGATCGCTCCCGCCATGTTTCCTGTTCCGATAAATCCTAATTTCATTGTCTTTTCTCCTCTCG
The DNA here is from genome assembly GCA_900553885.1 of uncultured Ruminococcus sp. Taxonomy (GTDB): domain Bacteria; phylum Bacillota; class Clostridia; order Lachnospirales; family Lachnospiraceae; genus Mediterraneibacter. The sequence goes on along the minus strand of USFD01000020.1, from coordinate 33,400 downwards.
TCTGCCAAAAATGATGTCTGGATATCTGTTTAATACTTTACCTCAAAACTTCGTTCCTCTTCCAGCGGGATCTCTTTCGTATCGATCCACTCAATGGATATAAACCGGGAATGATTCAGCCCTGTAAGCAACTTGTTGATCAGCTGTTCTCTTCCCTGGACTTCCATGGTTACAGTCCCTTCCCAGTCGTTCCTGACCCATCCGGTCAGTTCCAGAGACCGGGCAAGATATTTTGCTGTATACCGGAAGCCCACTCCCTGTACACGTCCGTAAAATACAATATGCTTTCGAACTTCTGCCATTTCTGCTTCCTCCGGAAATAAAAATCCATCTTCGTTCTACTGCTGCGGATTTTCTTTATCATCGGCAGCCACTTCCGTAATGGATTTGACCAGTCCTGCAATCTCCTGGATCTGGGAAGGAACGATAATCTTGGTGGCCCTGCCGTCCGCAGCTTTTTCAAATGCTTCCAGGCTCTTCAGAGTCAGGACGGCGTTATCCGCTCCCGCCTCTTTCAGGAACCGGAGACCATCTGCGGTTGCCTGCTGTACTTTCAGAATCGCCTCTGCTTCACCTTCCGCCTCACGGATCATCTTCTCTTTTTCCGCCTCTGCCTTCAGAATCGCAGCCTGCTTTTCTGCCTCCGCCTCAAGGATCACGGACTCCTTCTGTCCCTCTGCTACAAGAACGGTGGACTTCTTCTCGCCTTCCGCCCGGAGAATCGCTTCACGTCTCTCACGCTCTGCCTTCATCTGCTTCTCCATCGCATCCCGGATCGCTGCCGGCGGAACAATATTCTTAAGTTCCACCCGGTTTACCTTAATTCCCCAGGCATCTGTGGCCCGGTCCAGTTCTGCGCGCATTTTTGTATTAATTGTCTCGCGGGATGTAAGCGTCTGATCCAGTTCCAGATCTCCGATAATATTTCTGAGCGTAGTGGCCGTCAGATTTTCAATCGCAATAATCGGGCTTGCCACACCATAACAGAACATCTTGGGATCCGTAACGGAATAGAAAACAACCGTATCAATCTGCATGGTTACATTATCTTTTGTAATCACAGGCTGGGGCGGGAAGTCCACCACCTGTTCTTTTAAATCAATCCGCTTTGCCACACGGTCAATGACAGGCAGTTTAAAATGAAGCCCTGTATTCCAGGTCGTAAGATAAGCACCCAGCCGTTCCACAACAACTGCCTGCGCCTGATGTACGATCTTAACGCATGAAATCAGAATCAGTACCGCAATAATTACAAGAATCAAAAATAAGATAGCCCCAATACCTATATATGAAATGTTCATACCGTCTCCTCCTCACATTTTTCCACGATTAATTTTACTCCTGAAACAGCCACGACTCTGGCAAGCGTGCCCGCTTCAAAGATATCACTGTCCTTTTTGGAACGGACTGTCCATTCCTGCCCGTCAACCACACTTTTTCCGGTCTGGTTCAGATTGTCTACCTTTTCCGTAATCCGTATAACCTTTCCGATTACTCTTTCATAATTTGTTCTGACGCGGTTTCTGTTAAGATGCTTCTCCGCCCACGGCCGGGTAAAGATAAGCAGAACAACAGATACCGTCAGAAAAATAATGACCTGAACGAAAAAATCCGCGCCCAGAACATTCGCCGCCAGCGCAGCCAGCGCTCCTGCCGCAAACCAGATCGTAGTCAGACCGACCGTGATGATCTCGATCACCAGCAGCAGGATAAACAGCCCCAGCCAGATAAGATTTATCATAGCCGGAGAAATATTCAGAATATCTGCATCCATAATTTTCTCCTTTTCGTAAAATATCGTTTCAGGTTCTAAGTTTATTTCCCCTCGTACACGGAATAATCCGCATCATAATATCCTTCGCTGGGTTCCAGAACCACGCCTCCGTATTCCACAGTTATCTCGGTTCCTTCCGGGATTACGATATTCCTTACTGAAATATCCGTATACCGGGATGACGTAACCGCATAGTCCGGTCCATCCACCCAGAAGTACTTTGACTCTCCGTCCGGATACAGCAGGGTAACACTTGAATACCCGTATCCCCCTTCATCCGACATATCCAAAGTCAGGTCATAGATTCCCTGCGGAACCGTGTCATCTCCGGATATACAGGTTCCCTCCGGAAGAGAAACCGGTTCTGTCAGCGGATTTTCGGAAGTCTCCTGCACCAGGGGCTGTGCATTTTCCGTACTCAGTTTCACAATCACCCCGTTGTTGATCTGTACTTCTGCTCCGTTATAAAGCCTGAGATCATCCGCGGCCGTCACCTGGTCGTACTCCTCTTCCTCTCCAAGGTATACCGAATCATAAATTATGTTCTCATCATCCGCAATCCCCAGCGCTCCGGCGCCTTCTTCAACTTCCGCCCGGTAAACGCCTTCCGGAATATGAACTCCTACTTTGTAAATTCCATTTCCCAGAATAGCCTCATATGCTTCGCCGGTATCCGGAATTTCCCTCGTCACATATTCGTAGGGATCATAATCAACCTCTTCATCATGGGAACCGCCGAAATATGTATCAAAAACCGAGCCGGAATCCGAAGAAATATCCTGCAGCACCGATTGTACAGCTTCCATTATTGTTGGCAGAAACGAAAACAGTATGATCAGGAGAATCACAAGAATTGTAAGACGCCCGCTTTTTTTCTTTTTGTTCTGTGCAGAAGTACCTGCATGCCCCGGGCTGTAACTCTGCCGTTCCATCTGCCGGACAGACGCCGCTGTGTTTCTTTGTCCTGCCTGGCCGCTTCCGTAACCGGATCTGCCGGCGGAGGTCATTGTCACATTATGCTTCTGTGCATCTGAAGGTTTCTTCTTTTCAAACTGCTCTGTCCGGCGTGCCTGCTTCTGGTGCTGTGGTTTTACCTGCTGTTTTTGTTCCTGCCGGCTTCCCTCCTGCGAAGTGCTTTCTGAATAAGAAAATTCCCGGTTATAAATTGTATTATCCAGCCCGCAGAGCGTACACCTGCCTTCCGACAGCCTGCCGCCGCACAGACTGCATCTCCGTCTTGCCATAATCCACCCCCTTCCGGGAAAACTTATAAAAAAGTATATAACTGATTCGCTTTATTATATCACTTTTTCTTTCCTGAATAAAACCAGTATAACAGATAATATGTGTAAAGTTTCTTAAAATTTACGCTAAAAATTTTCCAGCTGCTGTAATTCACGCATCTATCCTGTTCCCGTATTGTATATTTTCTTTTGATATGTTACACTCATCTCTGACAAGACACACGTTCTGACGGCAAAGGGATTCCTGAGTCATAAGGCGCGCATACAGATAGATATCCGAAGGGAATTGCTGCCCTTCTTTTTCCTGTCTCTGCGCCCTGGCGGCGCTTTTTCTTTGCCGGAAATTCTTTCAGAATTTCCGGATCCGCCGTTTCTTCAGACGATATTCCCCGGGGTCCCTTTTCTGCTCTGAATATGCACTGTTCTTTTAAGGAGGCCGCGATGGACACGAGAATCGCTTTAATCGGAATTATACTTGAATCCCGGGAATCTGTGGATTCCCTGAACCATCTGCTTACGGAATTCGGGGACTATATTATCGGACGGATGGGCATTCCCTACCGGGAAAAAGGTATCCATGTCATCAGTGTGGCTCTGGATGCCCCGAATAATGTTATCAGTGCTCTTTCCGGAAAACTGGGCATGCTTCCCGGCATCAGCACAAAAACAATTTACGGGAAAAATATGCAGTCCGCAAAATAAAACAAAGGAGACGCAGCCATGCATACTGATACTGATTTAAAATCTCTGATCGACCGGCTGGAACAGACCCGCACTCTTTCCCGGGATGAATGGACCTGCCTGATCCGCGGCCGCACGCCGGAGCTGGCCGGATATCTGTTTCAGAAAGCGCGGGATATCCGGATCCGTCATTATGGCAGAGACATTTTTATCCGGGGGCTGATCGAATTCACCAGCTACTGCCGGAACGACTGTTACTACTGCGGTATCCGCAGAAGCAACAAAGCTGCTGCCCGTTACCGTCTGACCAAAGAAGAAATTCTGGCCTGCTGTGAAAACGGATACCGGCTGGGATTCCGCACCTTCGTCCTGCAGGGCGGAGAGGACGGATGGTATACGGATGAACGGATGGAAGAGATTATTTCTTCCATACACAGCGCATGGCCGGACTGCGCCATCACGCTTTCTGTAGGAGAACGTTCTTTTGAAAGCTACCGCCGGTTTGCCCGGGCCGGAGCAAACCGCTATCTGCTCCGCCATGAAACCTATGACGAAGGACATTACCGGAAACTCCATCCCCTGCAGATGAGCGCAGCTCATCGGAAACAGTGCCTGTGGGATCTGAAAAAGCTCGGCTATCAGGTCGGAACAGGATTTATGGTGGGAGCGCCTTATCAGACGCCGGAAAATCTGGCTGACGATATGCTGTTCCTAAAAGAGCTTAATCCCCAGATGGTAGGAATCGGGCCCTTTATCCCCCACCATGACACTCCTTTTGCCGGGAAACCTGCCGGGACGCTGGAACTCACCCTGTTCCTGCTGGGACTGATCCGCCTGATGCTTCCGCGGGTTCTGCTTCCAGCCACCACTGCCCTTGGCACAATTGCTCCGGACGGAAGAGAGCAGGGCATTCTCTCAGGCGCCAATGTGGTAATGCCGAATCTTTCCCCGCCTCAGGTGCGGGAAAAATACCTGCTCTACGACAATAAAATCTGCACCGGGGATGAGGCGGCAGAAAGCCTGAAAAGCCTGAACGCCCGCATGGAAGCCATCGGATACCGGCTGACTGTTGCCAGAGGCGATTCACTGAACACCTGATGTTTTGCCGGCATCCCCGGCTGTTGCCCCGCCGGTCCGCACCCGGATAACGGCAAAGGCAAATGTGCAGATACGGTCCGCACCGCAGTCACTGCTTACACAGAAAATAAAAGAATAAAAATAATTCAGAAACAGGAGGAATCACCAAAATGTATGATGTAAACTCAAAATGCGCAGACGATTTTATTAACCACCAGGAGATTCTGGACACGCTGGCCTACGCAGATGAAAACAAAGAGAATGTAGAACTGATTGACGCACTGATTGAGAAGGCCAGAAAAAGGAAGGGACTCTCCCACCGGGAAGCATCTGTTCTGCTCGCCTGTCCTATCGAAGAGAAAAACCAGGAAATCTATGCTCTGGCTGAACAGATCAAAAAAGATTTCTACGGCAACCGGATTGTTATGTTCGCTCCCCTTTATCTGTCCAACTACTGTATAAACGGCTGCACCTACTGCCCTTATCATTCCAAGAATAAACACATTCCCCGCAAGCAGCTCTCCCAGGAGGAAATCCGCCGGGAGGTTATCGCTCTTCAGGATATGGGCCATAAACGTCTGGCGCTGGAGGCCGGCGAAGATCCGGTCCGCAATACAATGGACTACTACCTGAAATCCATCGAAACTGTTTACAGCATCAAACATAAAAACGGAGCCATCCGCCGGGTAAATATTAATATCGCGGCTACCACAGTGGACAATTACAGGCTTCTGAAAGAGGCAGGAATCGGTACATACATTCTGTTCCAGGAGACCTACCACAAAGAAAGCTATCTGGAGCTCCACCCCACCGGGCCGAAACATGACTATAATTACCACACCGAGGCTATGGACCGGGCAATGGAAGGCGGCATTGATGATGTGGGCCTTGGAGTTCTCTTCGGTCTGGACAAATACCGCTATGAGTTTGCCGGACTTCTGATGCACGCCGAGCATCTGGAAGCAGCCTTCGGCGTAGGACCCCACACGATCAGTGTTCCCAGGCTGAAACATGCGGACGATATTGATCCGGATCAGTTTGACAACGGTATTGACGATGATACCTTTGCCAAAATCGTCGCCTGCATCCGCATCGCCGTACCTTATACCGGCATGATCATTTCCACAAGAGAAAATCAGGCCACACGCGAGCGCGTCCTGCACCTTGGCATCTCCCAGATCAGCGGCGGCTCACGCACCAGTGTGGGCGGCTACTACGAGCCGGAACCGGAAGACGCAAAATCCGAACAGTTCGATGTCAGCGACAACCGTACCCTGGATGAAGTTGTAAAATGGCTGATGGAAATGAATTATATTCCCAGCTTCTGTACGGCATGCTACCGGGAAGGCCGCACCGGCGACCGCTTTATGTCTCTGTGCAAGAGCGGCCAGATTCAGAACTGCTGCCATCCCAACGCTCTGATGACCCTCAAGGAATACCTGATGGACTACGCTTCTCCTGAAACAAAAGCCATCGGCGACCGGCTGATTGAGAAAGAAGTCCTTAACGTGCCGAATGAAAAGGTAAGAAATGTTGTGCTGGAAAATCTTCGTCTGATTGAGCAGGACAACAGGAGGGACTTCCGCTTCTGAGGAAATATTTGAATTTATCTTCGACATGAAACTGGAGAAGGTACGAAAACATCCGGATACCGGAAGGATTGAATGATCATATCTGGGAATGAGGGATGTGAGACGTCACTTCTGTTCCGCGTATGAAGAAAAACAACAGCAACCTGACGACAGGCTAAAAACAAAATTTGCAGCAGAAAACTCGCGTTCCACTCAAACAGTTCTGCTGCAAATTTTAACGCCTGCCGCCAGGTTGCTGGTTTTTCTGACATCCGCTCCAAAGTCAGTGACATCTCACATCCCTCATTCCCAGAAGGCGCATCCAGCCAGAGGTATCCCACTGTTTTCTGCGCTCATCCAGTCAGCACTGTCCCCGATAATTTCAAATTCAGCACCAAACGCGAAGGCAACACTTTTTCAACTATGAGCAACTCCTTTCCAGCTGTCCTTTTTGAAAGTTTCAGAACAGTAGTACAGGATACAGCGCCGTGTCAGTCGATAAAGTTCTATCTTCTTTTCTTCCTGTTTGAATTTGTGAGTGGGAAAGCGCGGCCGTGGAGTCCGGGTATGGTGATGGAGAGCCGTAAAGCGGCGCCGGCACTTAGAGCGCGTCTTTTGCGCTCTTATGTACCGTTGCGACGCGTCCCGAGCGTAAACGTGCTCTCCAGCACCATATCCGGACTCCACGGCGGACATTTTTCCACCCACAATCAAAAGAATCCCATTATAAACAATATAATATGTATCGTTAATATGAAGGAGCTGTCCAGGTACTGGAGCAGAACTGCCAGTAACCCTGCAATAATCACTCCCGGAAAATTGACTTCTGCGCCCATTCTCGTCCCATCTCCCCGGATGTATATTTTGTTTTGACATTCAGTAAATGTCATTTGTTTTTTAATTTTAGCATATCCTGATTTTATTGACAATCACTAAATGTCAAAATTTGATTCAAGGAGTTGCTATGTACAAAAATAAATCAATTGAAGGGACAAATAATATCTGCGGGAAAAAGCTGGCCATCCTCCGGAAACAGGCTGTCCCGAAAATGTCTCAGAGAGCCTTTGCAGATAAACTGCAGCTCCAGGGGATTGACCTGGACAAAAACGCAATACAGAGAATTGAATGCGGAAAAAGATTTGTAACAGATATAGAACTGAAAGCATTTGCGCAGATCCTGGGGATTACGACAGATGAACTGCTGGATAATCATTAAAACTTTCGGATTTGTCGAAGTGACTTTCCGGATAGCAGACACAAACCGGAAGAGACAAAGAAGTTTTTGTAAGACGGATTCAGAAGATGGGGACAGGGAATTTGGATTCCGTTCCATGAGCTAAGAAAAATAACAGAACCTGAGAATCAGCGTTCCTATTTTTCTAAACTCATTCCAAAGTCATCTGAATTCCCTGTCCCCCTCTTCTGAAAGGCGCATCCCAAAACTCCCCGGACTTCCGTTTCTTCTGTCCCTCACTCCGGAAATTCCCTTCGCAAATCCTCATAAGACAAAGGCAAAGGGGCGCTCTAACAGCGGAGACAGCAGGAGATCCAGCAGGCAGTACTGATGCTGTGGATCCAGTCAGCTGCAGTCGAAACAGCTCTGGTTTTTTCTTCTTTTTTGAAATCCGGGATTGTCAGGGATACTGCCGACCGGATGTGAGGAGAAAACAGCAGAATACCGCCGGTTGGATGCGACTTTGGGAAATGCGGGACGCGGGGGTTCACTGACTTTATAGCGTATGTTAGAAAAACTAAAAACCTGGCGGCAGGCGTTAAATTTACAGCAGGAGACTGAGCGGAACGCGAATTTCCTGCTGTAAATTTTGTTTTTAACCTGTCGTCAGGTTTTTGTAGTTTTTCTTCATACGCGGAACAGAGGTGAACCCCCGCGTCCCGCATTTCCAAATACGATTATCCAACCCCCGGTATTCCGATGTTTTCGGATGTCTCTCCACTCACAGTGTCCTGACAAATCCGAAGTTAATCTTCTTTCCTCTTCATGACTACAAGGACGCATCCTGCGCCTGAAGCGATCGCCAGCAGAGTCCACGGCATGATATTTGTCATATCTCCGGTTTTTGGTCCGGCTGCCTGTCCGCTGTTCTGGCTATCTGTGCCGTTGTCCGGAGCATTGCTGCCATCATTCTGGGTGCCGCCCGGAGTGTTTCCGTCCGGTTCATTTCCACTCGGTTCGTTTCCGCCTGGTTCATTTCCTCCTGGCTCGTTTCCGCCTGGTTCATTTCCTCCTGGCTCGTTTCCGCCCGGCTCGTTTCCGCCCGGCTCGTTTCCGCCCGGTTCATTTCCGCCCGGCTCGTTTCCACTGTCTTCAACCAGTCCCCGGAGTGCCTCTCCCAGTTCTGATGCTGCATTGTCTACATCTGCCTGAGTGGCATCCGGATTGTCATAAACTTCCTGGGCTTTCTGGATGGCCTGCTGCAGCGCCGCATAGCTTTCCTCTGTATAGCCATTCGGTCCGATTTCCTTTGCAGCCTCCAGAGCGGCCTTCAGATTATCCTTATTTACCGGAGTTTCAATAGGTTTGTCGGTGTCTTCTTTTACCGTCACTTCGAACTCCGCGGTTTTTGTTATATCACCTTCTGTATAGGAAACTGTAATGTATTTTGTTCCTGCTTCCGAAGAATCAAATCCGGATACCGTATAGCTTCCATAGGTAAGAATCCGGCTGCTTCCATCACTATATACAGCACGTACAATCATTCCGTCGCTGCTGAATATATCGCCGATTTCGTACTCTGTCTTTGTGGGCGGTATAATTTCCAGCTTATCCAGTGTCGCCGCTGTCTCATCCTGATGTTCCCGGATAATAATGTAATTTACATTAACAGTACTTCCGGAAATCTTGTCCTTCTCCACATTGACTGTAAGGAATCCGTCTGCTGATACCGGAACATTGTCCAGCGTAACAATCCGGGTTCCTCCGGATGCGATCTGCACATCTTCTGCAATCAGTGTTCTGCTGTCCGCGTCGTCGGAATTTGCATATACATCTACCCCTGAACTGTTGCCCCAGTGATTTCCTACGCACACTTCCACATCATAGGTTTTTCCCGCTTCCAGTTCAAACCGGTAATCTACACTTATCTTATCCAGCTCTGCGGCATAATCCTGTCCTCTTGCATAACGGAATGTGACAGCTTTCGGCTGTCCGTCCGCTAAGCTGGCGTCAGAATTCTGGTTTGCCCAGGTATATCTGGTGTATACTCCAGGTGCGTCCGGATCTTCCTCAGGAGTGTTGTCTCCTGCCGGGTCCACAATGCCCCACTGCTTTCCTGTAACAGGATCTTCGCCGAATACCTGCTCTGTCACAGAATTATATTTTCCAAAGCTGTCTCCTTCGCTTACCGTCGTAACGTCGTAATCTCCCGAATCCACAAAATACAGCAGATCCATATTGGCTGCCAGGTTATTGACAGCTTCCACAAGTGCGTCATAAGCGGAATTAATTTCCGACTGTTCTGCGTCCGGATTGTCCAGGACTTCTCTGGCAGCTGTCATGGCATCCTGAAATGCAGCCCAGTTGGCATCCAGATAGTCTCCCTGCTCCTGATCTTTATATGCATTGTACAGTGCTTCAAGATCTGCCTTGGAGCTGTCCGGTTTTGCGAAATAAACCTGTACATCCTGATCACTTTCCACACCGGATACATGCAGAGTATAGGTTCCCGCTTCTGAATCATAAACCGCCGCATCTGTCAGATCTTCTCCATTTACGAGAATACAGGTCGGATCCAGTCCTTCCTCCGGAATCATGATTACATTATACTCTCCGTCTTCGGATACACTGTTCTGGTCCGCGTACGCAGTTCCGCCCTCGCTACAGGACACATCGATCAGATATGCCTCATCCAGTATTTCTGCATTTTCCAGCGCCATTGGCGTAATTACAAATTTATCAAAATTCGGCGTATAGTTCGGAAGCGGAGTTGTTCCCGGTGTACCTGTTGTTCCGCCGTAAGTCACATTCCAGCTGTTGTCATTGTATATCCGGATCGTGTTAGTTCCTTCCTTCAGATCCAGTGTAATGGTCTTTTCATCAAATGTATCATCTGAGAATGTATTAATGAAGAAATAGCGGTCTGTTTCGTTTTTCAGATTTCGGAAATCAATAAAGCGATCGATTCCTTCTGCCAGTTCGCCCATATAGATGCCGTCCGGAAGCGCGTCTCCGCCAAGGGCTTTCTGGTTATAAGGCGGAAGGTATACATATTCTCCATCATCTGTACGTGGATCAGAGATTGTAATATATGTCATCTGAATTGTCGCATCAGATGAAGTAGCCTTTACCATCAGTTCAACTCTTCCATTGTCATTTACCTCAGCATCCGTCAGATCCACTGTCAATGTCTTTTCCTGTCTTCCGCCGCTGACGTTATAAACTTCCGACACATCTTCTGTGCCCTCTGCACTCAGTGTCACAGTCGGATTTGCCGCATTTCCCCATGTATTGCTCATGCCCACATTTACACTGTAAACAGCGGGCTCCAGTTCAAACTTATACGCCACATACCTGGGACTGATTCCGCTTTCGCTCTGATTGTGGGCGTAGCGGAACGTATCCTCTTTGTTTTTGCCGTCAAGCAGATCCGCTTCTGCATTGGACAGCGCTTTCTGGTAATTTGTATAAACCGCTTTGTCTTCCGGGCTGGAAACAAAACTGCCTTCTCCCGGCGTCTCCTTTTCTCCGTATGCCTCATCCATCAGCACGCCCCAGCTGTATCCTGTCTCAGGATCTTTGCCGTACAGCTGATCGGTTACAGAATTCAGGTTTCCGAATTTGTCTCCCTCCGACAGAGTAGCCGGATTATGATCGCCGCAGTCAACAAAGTAATACCGCTGTGTATCTTCATCTTCTGTCATCTGGAATACCGGGGAATCTGATTCGCCGTTCACCTCTACCACAGCATATTTGTCAATAATCTTGATGTTATAGGAATGGCTTCCTGCCAGATCTTCGTTGGAATGGAACACCTGCATCTGATATTTTCCGGCTGCGGGAGCGTCATAAGTAAACTCCAGATAGTCCGGATTCTCGTAGGCTCCTTTCATGCCTTCCACATACTGTCCGCCGGAAGCGCCTTCGCTGTCCGCGATCTGAATGGAATCAGCCAGTTCAGAAGGAACTGCGTCTTCTGCTTCAATCGTTGTGGAATTATCCTGGGACGGAAGTGCTCTTACCCGCATGTAGTCAAGTACTCCTGCTGTCATGTCCAGATCCACCACATTAATTCCCTTCTGCAGATATACGGATGCTGTGGCTTCCTGCCAGTCTTCCCCTGCCTGAAGAGAAATGGTCTGATTGACTCTGTCCAGAGTGACCGCGGTATTTCCTACATAAATATTTGCCTCTCCCTGGCTGTCAGACTGATAGCGCAGAGTAATATTGTACAGCCCGCTTTCATCCACTACTACTGTATTGCGGATTCCGCCGCCTTCCGCTACAGAACGTCCGGAAAGTCCCGCCACATAGCCGTTTCCTGAATAGCCTGCCAGTTCTGTCTCTGTGGAAACGGTAGAATCCGTATTTCCGAGAAGACGGTTTACATCTGCCAGCTCCGCCTCATATACTTTGTTAAATCCAGGAGTCTCCTGGCCGTAAACTCCCACGCAGCTCACTCTCAGGAAATCGTGGAACAGCATTCCCGCATCCACATTGACAGCATCTGAAGTCGTCACTGTAATCGTATGCTCTCCTGCTGTCATATCATAATACAGCGTCTTTGTGCCCGTCATAGTCTGGAATAATGTCGACTCCATTGTAACAGTCTGAGCATCCCCGTTATCCAGCGCAAAGGTCTGTTTCACATTAACCGGATTATGGGTGTTCATATCATTTCTGTTCGTTCCCTGTCCGTTTCCATAATTGAAATCCAGTCTGTATTTCCCATCCACAGGTACATTTACCGTGTATGTCACAGACGCGCCGTTTGGCATGTCAACCGCTCTGTTACCTGTAGTCCCGTCGCTGGACATATAATAACTTGGATTCGTTTCTGCAACAGAGGCCGCTGCACTGCCTGACAGCTCAGCGTTTTCCGCTTCATAAATATCGCCTGCAGAACCTGTCAGAACCATTCCGGCCGTTTCATTTTCAGCTGCCTGTGTAATGGTCAGATTGTATGCGTTCTCAAATTTCATATCCGGAATGATTACCGTAACACTTCCATCTTCATTCACCGGATAAGTGCCTTCCAGAATCACCGGAGTCTCATCCAGAGCGCCGTGGAATCCTGTAAACATTGTTTCCTGTACCGTTACATGCACCTTCTCCTGGCCGTCAAAAGTACCTGTTGCTGCCAGATTATTAAGCTGTACCGTAGTATCTCCCGTAAATCCGCCTAAAAGAGTGGTCGAAATTTTCTTTGCTTCGTCCATGGAAGAAACTCCGTAAAGTCCGCCGTACCAGTCTGTGCTCTCCACCGGCTGGGTTGTGCCGGACATATCGCCGTACCATTTATACAGCCACCATGCACCGTTGCCTTCATTGGCGCCTGCGGCAAGGTCGTTCAGATTATTTGCCTGATGCCAGAAGGGCAGACAGCCTGTAACCTTCTCATCCTCAATCCGGGCAATCCAGTTGACCAGACGCCCCGGAACTCCACAGTATGCCATCTCTGCATACTCATTAAAGCAGATCTGAGGAATCTCCGGAACCCCTGAAGTACCGTTGGCCTCATTATATTTCGTCCAGTCAGTTCTGTTATACCAGATATCCCGGAAATCATCCATGTGGCCGGACATTCCGCTCAGATCATCTGTATCCAGTTCATGCCAGGTATATACGTCCGGCAGGCAGTTATTATCCGCGCAGAACTGCACGAATGTTTCTTCACTCTGGCCGCTGGTATAACCTCCGTTATATCCCCAGCCGTTCGGACCTGCCAGCGACGCGTTTTCATCCACAGACTTAATCGCGTCATAAAAGCTTTTCCATGCATTCTGGAAATTTCCTCCGTTCGGCGTTCCTTCATTGATCGGTACGTAGACAATGGCCTCATCAATATTAATCTGCGCGCCAATGTTGTCTTTCGGAGCCTCAGGTGTGCCGTGCTCTTCTTTCCACTCCGCCTTCCATGCCACAACTGCCGGACAGATGTACTCTCTCAGATCACTGCAGTACTGTTCTATCGTAGCTGTAACGCCAAACACGCCGTAATAGTTGCTGTTGTACATCTGGATCTGCTCTCCGCCGCTCTCCAGAAATGTTTTCGCCACATCAAGGGCATCCCCGTAAGGGTGTTCCGTTCCTACCGCACCTTTCGTTACGAGAATCTTGGATTTCAGCGGTACGATGGTGTTCGTTGTCGGTACATCCTCACTGCTGACGCCATACAGGAATCCCGCCGCGCCGTGAATAATCTCCCCGGTGCTGGCAGACGGATCCAGGTTCACCGTCAGTGTGGCCTGAGGATTTGTCTCCGCTGCTTCCGATGTCAGCCCGTTAAAACCTGCCGGGACAACGCTGGCCGCGATCACCGCGGCTGCCACAAACTTTGCTGTCAGGCCTTTTACTTTCCGCTTGAGATGCGCCTCTTTTCCTGTCCGTATTTTCAGACCTTTTCCCACTTTGACACAAACCTCCTTATACAATATTTATATTAATTTTATTACATCCCCGTTGCGCCATAAACTCCACAAATCTAAAAAAGGGGGAAAAAACTAAACAAAAAAATATCCGCAAAAACAGGAACTGGCAAATGGCTTTCGCCGCCGCGCCAGTTCCTGCATAATTAAAGAGAACTCTTATCTGCGTCTTTTCCGGTATTTTACTGTTATAACTGCTGTGCCGGCACTCACTGCCATAATAGCTGCCGCTGCTGCCGGGAATATACCGAAATCATCTCCTGTCTTTACTGCTTCCGACTCTGAAACTGTTGTATCAGTTCCCGGATCCTTATACGGATTTCCGGACGGATGCCCACCCGGCTGTTTGTCCGGTTCCTCGCCCGGTTCTTCCCCCGGTTCCTCGCCCGGTTCTTCGCCTGGTTCCTCACCCGGTTCTTCTCCAGGTTCCTCGCCTGGTTCTTCCCCCGGTTCCTCGCCTGGTTCTTCGCCTGGTTCCTCGCCTGGTTCTTCGCCTGGTTCCTCGCCTGGTTCTTCTCCAGGTTCCTCGCCCGGTTCTTCACCTGGTTCCTCACCCGGAACTACGGTTACTGTAAATTCAGCTGTCTTCGTCACATCTCCTTCTGTATAGGAAACCGTTACCATAACTTCTCCCGCTTTTACAGATGTAAATCCACTGATAATGTACATGTCCTCTTCCAGTGTCTTTTCAGAGCCGTCACTGTATTTTGCAGTTACCGTTATTCCTGTTATGTCAAGCTCCTCGCCAATTTCATACTCTGTCTTTGTCGGCGGTGTAATCCGGATACCGTCCAGTACAGCCGGAGCCGGAGCATTTACATGTACCGTAAATGACGCCGTCTTTGTTACATCGCCCTCTGTATAAGAAACTGTTACAGTTTTGTCACCAGCTTCGTCAGAAGAAAATCCTTCCACGCTGTAAGCCCCATTTTCAAGGACAACTATAGAATCGTCACTGTATCTGGCTGTAACAGTCATGCCTGTAAGATCCAGCTTGTCACCGATTTCATACTCGGCCTTATCCGGAGCTTTCACCTCTATTCCTGTCAGGACAGGCTCTTTTTCCGGTGTCTGGTTCAGGCCGATCCTGATCCAGTTTATATTAATCGTATCATCCGAAGAACGGACGTCAATTGTGATAAATCCATCTACAGCCTGCACTTCTGCCGCTACTGTTTCATTTTCTCCATATTCAATGCTGACGTCTTCGGAAATTACTGTCTCGCCATCTGTTCCCCGGTTCGCGTATACGTCAGGATTTCCGGAATTTCCCCATATATTTCCAAGTCCTATCTCAACCGGGTATATTCCAGCCTCGGCATCCACCTGAAAACGATAGGTTACATAGCGTGGATCAATACCGTTTTCCACCTGACCATGGGCGTAACGGAACGTTGTATCTTTATCCAGGTTATCCTGCGCCGTTCCGTCCACCTGATCTCTCTCATGCGCCCATGTATATTTGGTATATACACCTTCGTCATTCAAGAGCCCTGGTCCTCCGGAACTATTCCCGTTAGGATCATCTACGCCCCAGAGCATTCCGGTTCCCGGATCTTCACCGTAGAGCTGGTCAGTCCTTGTATTAAACAGTCCGAATTTATCTCCGTCCGTTACTGTAGCCGTACCGTGATCTCCACAGTCCACAAAATACAGGAGTGTACTGTCAGGCACTTTATTAACTTCGTTAATCGCATATTTCAATATATCTGCCGCATTGTCCACAATCACCAGGTCGTCGTCTGAAAGATCAGATGCCGCAACTTCCTTCGCAAATCCAATGGCTTTTTCCACAATCGCCTTTTCCCGTACCGGCAGGCTGTCTGTATCCAGCGCCTCAACTCTTTCAAGCAGGGTATTCAGTGCGCCAAGAGACTCGCTGATATCCTGTGCCTGTCTGATATAGATATAGTTTACATTAATCGTCGCATTGGACAACGGCAACGGTCGGCGCACATTAACTGTAAGAATTCCATCCTCATCTGCTTCCGCCTGTCCTGCAACTACCGTGTAATCCTGAGGCGCAATCTCCACATTTTCACCGATAACACTGAATGCCTCTGATTGCGCTGCCCCGTTCAGCTGTTTTTCTGACTGATAGTTTGCATATACATTGACCGGACTGGAATTGGACCAGTTGTTTCCTACACAGACTTCAACATTGTAAGTCTGTCCAGGAGTCAGTTCAAACTTATAGTCCACATACATTTCACCGATCTGCTCGGCAATATCCGTATTTCCATCCTGGCCTGCAGCATATCTGTAATTCTTCGTCTTGGATGAAACATCTGTCTGGCCGTCATTGCAGTTGGGAGAAGTGTTCGCCGTAAACGCTCCCTTGGACTCTCCGGAATGAATTACGCCCTGCGGATTGAGATAATCATATACGCCCCACTGTCTGCCTGTAACCGGATCTTCCCCGAAGATCTGATCTGTCACTGAGTTGTAAAGGCCGAACTCTTCTCCGTCCGGAAGTGTTGACGGATCATGGTCGCCGCAGTCTACAAAATAGGAAATTACATTTCTCGGTATATCCGTCTCTGTCAATGTAAATTCATCCAGATACATTTCAAATCCGGCTTTTGCGTCTATCTTCATCGAGAAGCTGACCTGGCTGTCATTTTCCGGCACATGAATAAGACCTTCTATCTTCCGGTAGTCTCCGGAAGGTGAAATAAGCTGATAAACATTTATCTTACCGCCAACTTCAACCGTCAGCTCAATGCTGTTATAATCTCCCGTTTTCTCTGCATCTGCGTCCTTATTTTTCATCTGGAACGCAAGAGCGTAAATGCCGCTTTCCGGAACCGTAACTGTCTGTCCCAGCTCAGCTACATAGTCTTCTTCTCCTGAAAGTTTCAGATAATGTTCGCTGTCATACTGATTAAAATACTTTGTCTCAACCTGAGCGCTTCCGCCGGTGGCAATATTCCAGCCCTGAGTGTCTCCTGTGCCGAAGCTATTGTTGACAATCAGTGGATCCTGATTTTCAGCAGCTGCTTCCGCCGGTGTGAAGATCACCTGCAGTTCCGTATCCTCTGAAATATCGGATACAGTATAGGTCCATTTTCCTGATTCTGCTTCTGTCAGCTCCACTGCTTCTCCATTTACAGATGCACGCTCCACTTCTCTGTCGGATATGACTGTAAATGTCGTCTGACCGCCGTCTTCCACGGCATTTCTATCTGCCACTGCCAGGCCGCCTTCACTTGTCCTTATCGTAATCTTGTGTGTCTCTGCCCCTGTATCAAGCATACCGGATGCCGCTGACGGTGTAATCACAAACCTGCTCAGGTTCGGAAGGGAATTAGTAATAGGGATATCTCCCGGTTTGTCCATATAATAACTCTGCGGCACGCCGTTATCATCTGTACTGTCGCCTTTTCTTAAGCCGGCAGCATCCGCCTGCGTATTGTCCAGGCCTTTCAGAACAGACCAGCTGTCGTCGTTGAAAATTTTAATGGTATTTTCTCCCTCATTCAGATTCAGAAATACTGTTTTTTCCTTAAATGTATCTCTGGAAAGAGAGTTGATAAAAAAGTATCTCTGAGGTGTCTGGTCATTCACCTGAACGCACGCAAATTTATCAATAATCTTTGTATTATAGCTGTGAGTTCCAAAAATTTCATCATTGGAGTGGAAAATCTGCATGGCATAGATTCCCGTTTCTTCCGCATTGTAAGTAAACTCAAGATATTTATCCGGATCACCCGCCGCATCTTCATCTCCTGATACGCTGCGTCCCACAACATATTCTGTGTCTGCCGGAGTCTCTGTCCGTGCAGTCTTATCCACAGTCCGTTCTTCCTGATACAGCTCAGAATCTCCGTTTTCATCTGCCTTTACTTTCCATATATAATAGGGCACATCCGTCATCTGTGCCTCATCAGGAATCGTATCTACTGCATTGACTGTCTGAGAATAATCACCGGACTCTGCCGTCTGCTGCACTCTCATATAATCAAGAAGGATGGGGCCGTTCGTATCCACATCTACCAGATTCATGCCTTTTTCCAGATAGACTGCTGTGCCGGTTTTCTTCCAGCTGTCTGCTGCTGCAAGGTCAAGCACATTTTTCCTTCCGTCAAATGTTAATGCCGTGTTTCCCACGTATACAGAAGCTTTTACCTGTGTATCCGCCTGGTAGCAAAGAGAAATATTGTAAAGTCCGCTTTCCGGGACATGAACTGCCCAGCGGATACCGCCTCCCTCTGTCACCGGAATCTGATCAATCCCCGTTACATATCCGCATCCGGAATATCCATCTGCTTTCCGCGCAACAGATACTGCCGTCTTTTCTGTATCTTTCAGTGTATTGAAATCTGCATCTTCCGCTTCATACAACGTATTGTACAGTGCTGTATCCTTTCCGTATGTACCGGCATAGCTTACATGAAGTACGTCGAAAAGAATGTTGGATTCCAGGGAATCCGAATCTCCGCGCACCGATATCGTATGTTCACCTGCTGTAAGATCCACATACTTTGCATAGATTCCTGTCCAGTCGCGGAGCATTGTATTGTTCAGAAGCATGTCCTCGCTGCTGCCATCCACGGAGAGCTGGTAGATCTTATTGACTGGTTTATGATTATCTTCATTGCTTCTGTCTGTGCCAATGCCGTTTCCATAGACAAATTCCAGCTTATACCGGCCGTCTGCCGGAACCTGAACGGTAAAATCAATTCCTGCATTTTTACTGAAGTTTACAACATATGCCCTGCCTGAGCCGTAATATCCTCCGCTTCCGGAAACAGAAGCGCCGCCTGAAAGGGCTGCGTCCTCGGCCTCATAGATTCCGTGATAAGCAGGAACAAAAAGGGGCTCTGCCTCATCATCTTCGTCTGCAGGAGTAACAACAAGATTGTAGCCGGTAGCTGCCAGCATATCATCCAGTTCAAGCACCAGACTGCCGTCCTTTAACTCCATTGTTCCTTCCAGAACAGTCTCCGGTTCTGCCGCGCCCAGATATCCTTTGTAATATGCGGCCTGCAATTTTACATGAACTTTTTCTGCCCCCTCAAAAGACGGCGTCGAGGCAATATTTTTGAGTACCACGGTAGCTTCTCCGTCCACTCCGCCGAACAGGGTGCTGGAAACCGCCTTCTCATCGTCAATCGTAGAGATACCGGTCAGTCCGGTAGAGGTGGTGTTCTCCTCTGTCACCGCAAGCCTGTCTCCCGTCATATCCGCATACCACTTATAAAACCACCATGCAGAATTCGGTTCATTTGCGTCCGCCGCAAGATCATTCAGGTTATTCGCCTGATGCCAGAACGGAAGGCAGCCGTATGCATTATTCTCTTCCAGCATAGCCATATATCGGATCAGTATACCCGGGACACCGCATGCTTCCATAGTCGCATACTCGTTAATTACGATCTGCTGCTCCGGCATTCCCAGTTCTTTGCTTAATTTTCTGTATTCTTCAAATTCGCCGGGATATTTTGCAAAAGCCGCCTCGCCGTCATCCAGATCATGCCAGGTCTGAACATCCGGCCAGCAATCATTCTCGGCACAGAATTCCAGGAATTCACTCATACCGCCCGGACGCCAGTGTCCATAGGTAGCGTCATTGGGACCGCCTACGGTTGCATTCGGATCTGCCTCTTTAATCGCATCATAATAAAGTTTCCATGAGTCATAGAAAGTATAGTGATTATCCGCGACTCCGGTTTCCGGATCTACCTGAGGCGCGCCCTCATTGATCGGGAGATATACAATCGCCTTATCGATATCAATTTTCCCCAGTTCATCTTTCGGGCTATCCGGCGTACCATGTTCTTCTTTAAAATTTTCCTTCCATTCTACCACTGCCGGAACAATCGTCTCTTTCAGGTCTTCGGCATACTGCGTATTGTCCGGCCTCGGTCCGAATATCGCATAGTAATTGCTGGTATACATCTGAACCATCTTGCCGCCGGACTCAAAAAATGTCTCCGCCACATCTGCCGCATCCCCATATGGATGTTCCGTTCCCAGCATTCCCTTTGTAGCCAGAACCGTCGGCTTCAGAGGCGTAATCAGATCTGTGGTCGGCACATCTTCACTGCTGATTCCATAAAGAAATCCTGAAGCGCCGTGCAGAATCTCTCCCTGACGTTCTGTCATATCCACAATCATCCGCGGAGTGTCCGCCGCAGCTTTTGTTTCCTGCGGAGGGATCACCGTCAGCGTAGACAGAACTGCCGCACATGAAGCCACTCCTGCCAGCAGCTTCTTCGCAAATCGTCGTCTTTTCATCCCGTTCCTCCTTTAATCTTTTTACCTATACGCTGCTTCTATTGATAAACACCGGCATTGTCTCAATCGTCACCGGTATATCAATCCATGTGCCGCCCTCATATGTATCCCCTGTCTCCTGAAGCTCCCAGGCGGTTCCTGCCGGGAGGTACACCCTCCTGTTCTTTGCTCCTGCCTCCAGTACCGGCGCCACCAGGTATCTGCTGCCGTACATATACTCGTCTTCCACTTCCCAGCAGGTCCTGTCTTCCGGAAATTCGTAGAAGAGCGTCCGCATCACCGGTGCTCCCGTCTCATGAGTCTCACGCATCAGTTCTCTTGTATACTCCCGCATTTCTTCCCGCATGCGCATATATTTCACACAGATCTCATATACTTCTTCTCCGTAGCTCCACACTTCATTGGCTGCTCCGGAACAGCATGCAGCTCCGCCTGTTGTTCCGAACTGGGGCTGCCGGGGTTCTCTGTCTCCGTGAAGCCGCATCACCGGGCAGAAGGTTCCCCACTGGAACCAGCGGACGAACAGCTCCCGGAAAGCCGGATCGTCAGGATCGCCGCCGTGGAAACCGCCGATGTCAGTTGTCCACCAGGGAATGCCTGCCATCCCCATATTCAGCCCTGCCGCAAGCTGATTCCGCATGCTGGAGAAACTGGAGGCAATATCGCCGGACCAGACAAGAGCGCCGTACTTCTGGCTTCCTGCCCATGCGCAGCGGAGAAGGTTGACAATATTTTCCTGCCCTTCTTTCTCCATCCCCTCATAAAATGTTCTTGCATATTCCACCGGATAAATATTTCCGATTTCCAGATCGGTTCCCCGGTAGTAGCGGTAATTATCGAAGTCATAAGCTGTATATTCCGGCTCCGCCTCATCCAGCCAGAACACTTTGATTCCCTTGTCGTAATAATTCTTCTTTGCTTTACTCCAGAGATAGTTTCTCGCTTCGGGATTGGTAGCGTCATAATGGATGGTTGCGCCCATAAAATCAAGTCCCGTGCGGAATCCTCTCTCAGTCCGGATCAGATAGCCCTTTTCCAGCATTTCCTCATAGTTTTCCGAATCCCGGTCCACTGTGGGCCAGATGGAAACCATCAGCTCAATTCCCATTTCTTTGAGTTCCCTGATCATAGCGTCCGGATCCGGCCAGTACACCGGGTCAAACTTCCATTCGCCCTGTTTCGGCCAGTGAAAATAATCAATTACAATTACGTCAATGGGAAGCCCTCTTCTTTTATATTCTCTTGCCACTTCCAGAAGTTCTTCCTGGGTCTGGTAGCGGAGTTTGCACTGCCAGAATCCCAGGCCGTACTCCGGCATCATGGGAACCGTGCCCGCCGCCTTTCCATATGCCTTCACAATCTCTGCCGGGGTATCTCCCGCCACGAACCAGTAATCCATAGCCTTTGTGGCATAATTTTCAAAACTCATAATATTGCTGCCAAAGACTGCTCTTCCGATCCCCGGATTGTTCCACAGAATACCGTATCCCAGAGAGGACACCGCAAAAGGCACGCTGGCCTGGGAATTGCGGTGCGCCATTTCCAGATCAGTTCCTTTCAGATTCAGATAAGGCTGCTGATACTGTCCCATCCCGTAGATTTTCTCGTTCCGGTCCAGTGATTCAAACCTGGCAGTCAGATGATAGTGTCCTCCCACATTGGGCCGGAACTCTCTGGCCTCCACTTCAATGGCACTGCATTTCGGGTCTGTCACATCTCTGCGGTTTCTCCAGTATTCCTCCAGAAGGAGCTTTCCCTCCTGGTTATACATAGTAATTTTTCCCCGTCCGGTAATATGTACTTTCAGCTTCCCGTTTATCAGATCCGCGCCGTCCTCATCCACCCGGATCCGGCAGGGAACTTCCTCCAAAGAAAGAAGCGCCCAGTTTTCCTCCGGCATGGCAGCGTCTTTTGTCGCGCGGACCCGGACTGCGTTTTCTCCCCAGGGCTCAATCCACAGTTCTTCGGCGTCATAATGAAAAATAATCCTGTTTCCTTCCTGTCTGAGCATAGATCTGTCTCCTTCCTGATTTTTAACCTTTTACCGCCCCGCTTGTCATACCGCTGATTATGTATTTCTGCATGAAGATAAAGATCAGCGCCACAGGGATAATCGTTACAACAGCAAATGCCGTCAGATAGCTCCATTTTGTTCCGTACTGTCCCATAAAATTGAAGATTCCCGCCGTAATCGGCCGCTTCTGCTGGTCAATGATAAATGTCATGCCGTATGCCAGGTCGCCCCACGCGTAGAGGAAAGAGAAAATGGCACACACCATAACACCGGGCTTGGCTATGGGAATCAGCACCCGGATAAACGCGCTGAACCGGTTGCATCCGTCTATATAGGCCGCTTCCTCCAAATCTTTCGGAATGGAGGCGAAATAATTTTTCAGAATCAGAATAGAGAACGGTATTCCGATGGTAGCGTCCGCCAGAATCGCCGCACCCGCCGTATTGTAAAGATGCATCCCCCGGAACAGGATAAACATCGGTGTAAGCAGCACCGCCACAGGGAGCATCTGGGTTACCAGAAATCCCAGCAGCATAACCTTGCGTCCCCGGAACCGGTATTTCGCGATTCCGTAGGAAGCCGGAACCGCCAGAATAACGGAAATAATGGTTGCTCCTATGGAAATAATAAAACTGTTGGCAAAGGACTGGAACATATTAAAATCCCCTGTCTCCACCTGCGCTGCATAGGATGCAAGATTCAGCTTCTCCGGTATAATGGTCGGCGGAATCCGGAAGATCTCCTGCTCTGTTTTCAATGATGTCATCAGAATCCAGAAAAGAGGGAACAGAAGCACACACAGCAGCAGAATGGACAGTATGCTCAGTATTACATTTTTCTTTCCCGTAATTTTTTTCTCTCCATTCATTACTCATTCTCCTCCTTTGTAGCACGAAGATAAAAGACTCCCACAATCAGCAGGATCACCAGCAGTACATTGGCCACAGCCGCGCCTTTGCTGTACTTGAACAGTTCAAAGGACAGCTTGTAGGAATACGTGGACAGCATATGGGTCGAGTTTACCGGCCCTCCGCTTGTCATTACATATACAAGGTCATAGACTTTAAATGTATAGATGAATCCCAGAATCAGCACAGACTCGATGGTGGGACGCAGCAGCGGAAGGGTAATCTTAAAAAACGTCTGTACTTTTCCTGCCCCGTCCAGCGCCGCGCTCTCATAAAGTTCTGTCGGAATGGTTGTCAGTCCGGTGGAAATCAGAATCATGTTAAATGGAATACCGATCCATACATTTGCGCAGATCAGAGCAAACATAGCGGTGTTGGTGGACGTCAGCCAGTCTATGTTCTCCTTTATCAACCCCAGGCTCTGCAGCGCATAATTCAGGATTCCCACGTCTGTTCCGAAAATAAATTTAAAAATCAGAGCCGTTACCGTAATGGGAATCATCCACGGGATCAGCAGCAGTCCTCTGACTACTTTTGATGTCCTGAAATTCTGATTAAAAAACAGCGCCAGCAGGAATCCGATGATAAACTGGAACACCAGGCAGCACACCGTAAATACAAGCGTATTGATCAGCGACCGTATAAACACCGGATCCTGGAAGATCTCTATATAATTCTGCAGGCCCGCAAAAGGTTTGTCCGGCTTTGTCAGTGTCCGCACCGTAACATCCTGAAAGCTGAGAACAATATTTCTCACAATCGGATATCCCACGAAAATCAGCATGTACACGAACGCCGGCAGTACAAAGAGGATCCCCACATTGTCGTATGCGAAAAGCCTTTTCCGTGATTTTTTCATGTTTAAAGCCTCCTTTTTGGGTAAAAAAGGGGAGCATACGGATTTTTCCGTATACTCCGTACCCTTTTTCTCTGTTTTATTTACCGACAATACCGTCGATTGTTGCCTGGGCGTCTGCCGCAGCGTCAGCCGGTTCTGCCTCGCCTGTCATAACCTGATTGAATGCCAGGGAGATGGCATTGGATACTTCCGGCCACTCAGCCAGAGGTCCTCTTGCCTTTGCGTAGTTCAGTTCTTCTGTGAATGTCTGCATAACCGGATCGTCAGAAAACTGGCTTTCCGCGATTGTCTTGTCAGCTGAGATATATCCGAATGCATCCATCAGGTATTCTACCTGCTCCTTGGATGTTGCATACTCAAGGAAATCAAGAGCCCCTTCTTCGTTTCCGTCTTTGATCACCGCGTAGTTCTCGCCGCCGAGACAGGATGCATATTCTTTATCCTTCGGAATCAGAGCCACATTCCAGTTCAGGTCCGGCGCTTCCTGCTGCATGGTAGGAATCTGCCACGGTCCGTTGATCATCATAGCTACGTTTCCGGAAATAAACTGGTTCATAACATCACCCTGTGTCCAGTTGATGCATTCCTTGCTCATTGCTCCGGAATCTACCAGATCTTTCGCAAGTGTCAGAGCCTTGATGCCGCCTTCTGAATCGATATCATAGGAATCTGCTCCGGTGGACCATACCCACGGCATGAAGTTGAATGTTCCTTCTTCATTTGCCAGACTGCAGAAGGCAAGTCCTGTCACGTTATCTTTGGTCAGCTTCCGGGCTGTCTCTTTCAGTTCATCCCATGTTGTGGGAACGGTGCAGCCCGCTTCCTTCAGCATATCCTCATTATAGTAAAGGCCCAGGCAGTTTACTCCGAAGGGCACGCCGTACAGGGTTCCGTCAATCGTACAGGAGTCAACTGCTCCCTCATAGTAATTGGATACATCAAACTTTCCGGTCAGGTCGGCAAATATATCCATTACCGCATAAGACGCATGGTCCGGGGAATCCAGAATCGCAATATCCGGAAGTTCATCCGCCGACGCCCCGATGGACAGCTGTTTCTTAAAATCTGCAAAGGGAACATATTTTGCCGTCACTTCGTATTCGTCCTGTGAAGCGTTATAGTCCGTGATAACTTTATCCAGAGCAACCTGATGTCCTTCCGTCTCCCAGTAGTACCAGATCGTTACATCCTTGCTGCCGCCGCTGTCTTCTCCTCCTTCCGAATCAGATCCGCCGCTGCAGCCGGCAAGCATTCCTACGGATAAAGCCGCAACGGTTAAAAGCGCTAAAATTCGTTTCTTTTTCATCTAATTTCCTCCTTCAATTATTTTTCTGTTTTCTGATAATGCAAGTATAATACTTTATTTTCTCTCCCGAAACGGGAGATATCTGTAAAAGGAGTAAAATTCTAAACTGTTTATTACAGAAGTCCCCCGTATCAGCACTGCGCTGCAGAATCATCTGCCGCACTGATACGGGGGATTTCCCAAAAGTTTTATTTGTTTCTCTTCCTGTATTCCGCAGGCAGACAGCCGGTGCATTCCCGGAACACTTTGCTGAAATATTTCCCGTCAGAATATCCCACTGCCTCCGCGATCTCATAAAGCTTCATCTGGGTTCCAAGAAGCAGCTCCTTTGCCTTCTGTATCCGGTAATTTCTCATATAAGCGGAAAATGTTTCACCGGTAACCTTGTGAAACTGGCTGCTCAGATATTCCGGAGTCACATCCAGACGGCGGGCAATCTCATCCAGAGTAATTCCAGTCTGATAAAACTCATGGATCATGCTTTTCATTCTCTTTACCGTCAGATGCTCCTGATTTTCCTTCTCTTTTCCCGCAGTCAGGAAGGCAAAAATATTTTCCGCAATACTCTCCAGTTCCCGTCTGCTGCGGCTTCCCATGATTCCATCCAGAATCGCCCTCTGGTTCAGGCTGCTGTAATCGATCAGACCGATTTCATTCATAATGCCGATTGCCGCCCACAGGAAACGGATATAGGATTCCTTAATATCCTTCGGGGTATACAACCTGTCCTCAAAAAAGAACCGGTTGAATTTCCGGATAATCCCCTCCGCTTTTTCCATCTGTCCAAGACAGAGCTCTGTCTTCAGACTGTTTTCCAGCTCCACGGGATAGACACACACCATTGTCTGTATCTGAGTAACGTGAGGCCATGTGATCAGCACACCGTCGCCAAGCGTTACATTCCAGTCCATATAACTGTAGATCGTCTCGAATTTCGGTTTCAGATCCTCCAGCCCCTCCGCCAGTATATATCCGGCGCTTCCATAATCCGCTTTTTCTCTCATAAGTGTAAACTGTATTGTCCTCTTCAGGCTGAGTTCATCCCCGCAGCGGTATACCACTGCCAGAAGGGATTTTTCATACTCCGCCTTTATAATACAGTAGGCTAAAGCCCCTGCGTTTTCCAGCAGCTTTTCCCAGCGCCGCTGCACCTGAGCGGCATCCTCTGCCCCGCTGCTGCCAAGATAAATACACACTTCAATAAAAGTCTGGCTTTCCTCTATCTCATATCTGGACTTCAGGTATGTCCGTATCTCTTCATCCGGCTCCAGCTGTCCGTAAACGACAGCACTGATTACCTGTTCCAGACTTCCCAGCATGTCCGGCTGCTGTTGCTTTTCTTTTTCGATCTGGGTCCGGATGTGCTCCAGGGCTTTAAAAAACTCATCAATGGAAACCGGCTTAAGCAGATATTCCGTTACTCCCATTTTCATCGCCGTTCTGGCATATTCAAATTCCGAATATGCACTGAGCACGACCGCTTTCACATCAAGGCCTTCTGCTCTGGCCGCCTCCAGCATCTCCAGTCCGTCCATTTTCGCCATACGGATATCCGTTATGACCACTTCCGGATGGATGCTGCGGATCAGCTCCAGCCCTGCTTCGCCGTTTTCCGCTTCTCCTGCAAATTCCCATTCATCTTCCAGCATATCAATCAGATCCCGGATGCCCTCACGGATTCTGACTTCATCTTCCACCACAATTACCTTCATTCCTGTCCTCCTGCTGTGTCTCTTATTCGAATAATCACCTTAGTATACTCGTTTTCCCTGCTCTCGACGCGCACCTCCGAGTTCTCTCCGTAATACATTTTAATACGTTCCAGCGCATTTTTCATGCCGATATGGCTTCTGCCTTCCGTATCCGGGAATTCTCCCCGGTTGAACCGGGCAGCTGTCTCTTCCGGCATCCCCCGCCCGTTGTCATAAATCTCTATTTTTAATCCCTTTTCTCCCTCCCGTTCAATCTCAACCCCCAGCACTGCTTTTCTGTCTATCCCGTCGAATCCGTGGATTATGGCATTCTCTACAAAGGGCTGGATAAGTAGCTTATGTACTTTCACCTCCATAGCCTCCGGCTGAATGGAAATCCGGCTTTCAAACCCTTCTTTCAGCCTGGTCTGCTGAAGCAGCAGATACTGCTTCAGCCACTCATACTCATCCCGGATTGTCACAATTCCGTTGCTGTTGTCAATCCCGTAGCGAAGAATGGCCGCAAGGGCGCTGATCGCCCTGCTGATCTCAAATGCCTTCTTCCCGATGGCCATCCAGTTGATCGTATCCAGAATATTATATAAGAAATGGGGATTAATCTGCGCTTCAAGAGCCGTAATCTCCGCTTTCTGCTTCTGCCGGCTCAGCTCCTGTTCCTTTGCCATCGAATCCCGCACCTGGTCCATCATATGATTATACTGGACGGCGATTGTCTCCACCTCCCTGGGCATCCTGCTGTCAATGTGAATCCTGCTTTCCCATTTACCGCTTTCCACATCATGCATAACAGACACGACTTTTTTCACAGAACCGGTAAGATTTCTGGTAAAGAACCGTATCATAATTATCAGAACAAGCAAAGAAATCACAAGAATACCGAGAAGAAGGGTCTGCTGGGTATTCAGCCGGCTGAATGTCCGGGCCTGATTCACTACATTTACCACCGTCCATCCGTAATCGCCGTCATATATAGTATGAATCAGAATCTTCTCCCCCTCATACTGGCCGCTTTCTCTTACATAGCGGATATACAGGTCCTCCTCCTCTCTGCTGAAGTTTGCAATCTGATCTCCCACTTTCGTCTGATCCGGATAGGAAACAATATATCCGTCTCCGTCAACAATAAAATTAAAGGAATTCTCCCTGTTTCCCTGTCCGTTGCACACCTCTTCCAGCAGCGTTTCATCCACACTCATAATGATTACGCCGATCTGTTCGTTCCGGTGGTTATAATCCACGATCTTATTGCCGATATGAAACAGATAATTTTCTGTATTGGCCATTGTGGCCGCCTGTTTTGCAGGAAGAAGGCAGGGCTGTTTCGAACCGGATATTTTCTCATACAGTTCCCTGGAATTCAGGCCATAGTAAGGCATCCAGGAGCTCTGGGCCGAAGATCCGGTAATCGCATCCCAGAATATTATTGTTCCGTTCGTTGTCACTATCGTAATGCTGCGGACATATTCCTTTGTATAGAAAAACCCGCGCAGTTTCCGCTGCAGCTGGTTTTTATTTACGATAATATTCTCCCCCTCGTTCAGCCTGCAGACGAGATCAATCACTTCATCATCCGAATAAATCTGATAGAGGAGATCCCGGTACGCCTTTACATTTGAATTCACACTGGACTGCGTCTGCTCCAGATTGTACTCCGTCATCTCCGTAATACTGTCTCTTACAATTCCTGTGGTATTATAGTACGAAAACAGGTTCATCAGGATAATCGGGATAATCGATGTAATCATAAATGAAAGAACCAGTTTCGCTCCCAGACTTTTCCTCTTCTTCATTCCTCTTCCTCTCTTCCGGCAGAGATGCTGCCCTTTCTCCCGTCATTGTAATCTGTTTTTTTAGTATGCCTCCTCTCCGGCCTTTCTGTCAATTGTTTCCCTGAAACAGGGATAGAAAAAGACAGAGCTCTTTTTGGGATCTGCCGGGCAGTTCCCAAAAGAGCTCTGTCTTTTTTATACTTTTATTATACTTTATTAAACTTCGAAAATAAGATCTCCGTAAGACGGCATCGGCCATGCTTCTTTGTCCACGATCATCTCCAGCTTATCTACCGGCGCGCGGAGCGCTTCCATTGCCGGGAATACGTCAGAGTGATAGAAGTTTGCCTGTACAGCGCCTTCTTCTTTTGCCGCAGCTTCGTCAGTCACCTTGATCAGGGCATCCAGTGCAGTCTTTGTCTCGCCCATCAGTTCTGTCACTTTCTCAAGTGTTTCTTTCTGAACAGATGCATCTGCTCCTGCTGCTGTCACAGAGTTGACAGTATCTGCAAGTGTTTTTGTATATTTAATAAATGCAGGCAGGAACTGTTTGCTTGCCATATCAATCATTGTGCGGGCTTCGATGTTGATCGCTTTTGCATATGTCTCATACTGAATCTCTGCACGGGACTCAAGCTCAGCTTTTGTAAATACGCCGAATCTCTCAAACAGGTTCACTGCAGTATCTGTAACCATTGCCGGAATTGCCTCTACCATTGAGCGGATGTTCGGAAGGCCTCTTCTGGCCGCCTCTTCTACCCATGCTTCAGAGTATCCGTCTCCATTGAAGACAATTCTCTGGTTCTCAGTTGCATATTCCTTAATCAGGTCATGTACTGCCTTATCGAAATCATCAGCTTTCTCAAGCACGTCACATGCATCTGCAAATGCCTCTGCCACAATTGTGTTCAGTACAATGTTCGGAGACGCGATAGAATCACGGGATCCGACCATACGGAACTCAAATTTGTTTCCTGTAAATGCGAACGGTGATGTACGGTTTCTGTCTGTAGCGTCTTTTGCAAGCTCCGGAAGTGTGCTGACACCTGTGTCAAGCTTTCCTCCCTTTAAGCTGTGGGTAGCTTCTCCTGTACTGATCAGCTGCTCCAGCACATCCTCAAGCTGCTCGCCCAGGAATACGGAAATGATTGCCGGCGGAGCCTCGTTTGCTCCCAGTCTGTGGTCATTTCCCGGATCAGCTGCAGATTCTCTCAGAAGATCTGCATGCTTGTTAACTGCTTTTAAGATGCAGGTGAGTACGAGAAGGAACTGTGTATTCTCATGAGGGGTCTTTCCGGGATCCAGCATATTGATTCCATCATCTGTAGTAATGGACCAGTTGTTATGTTTACCGGAACCGTTAACACCTGCAAACGGTTTTTCATGAAGGAGGCACTTCAGTCCGTGCTGGCATGCCACTCTCTTCAGTGTCTGCATTACGATCTGGTTGTGATCTACCGCAATATTTGCCTCGGAATAGATCGGAGCCAGCTCATGCTGTGCAGGAGCCACCTCGTTATGCTGTGTCTTGGCTGTTACACCTACCTTCCACAGTTCTATGTTCACATCGCGCATGAAAGCAGCGATTCTCTGACGGATTGTACCGAAATAGTGGTCGTCAAGCTCCTGTCCTTTCGGCGGCATTGCTCCGAAAAGTGTACGTCCTGTATAGATCAGGTCTTTTCTCTGTTCAAACTTCTCGGCATCAACAAGGAAGTACTCCTGCTCCGGTCCTACAGACGGTGTAACTTTCTTTGATGTTGTATTTCCGAACAGTCTGAGCAGTCTCAGGGCCTGTTTATTAATTGCTTCCATAGATCTCAGAAGAGGTGTCTTCTGATCCAGAGCTTCTCCTGTATAGGAACAGAATGCGGTAGGAATACACAGTGTTGCTCCGCCTGCATCCTGTCTTACAAATGCCGGTGATGTACAATCCCATGCTGTATATCCTCTGGCCTCAAATGTAGCTCTTAATCCTCCTGACGGGAAAGAAGATGCATCCGGCTCTCCTTTGATCAGTTCTTTTCCGGAAAAGCTCATCAGAACCTTGCCGCTTGGAAGCGGTGCGGAAATAAAAGAATCATGTTTCTCCGCTGTTACTCCTGTCAGCGGCAGGAACCAGTGGGTATAGTGGGTAGCGCCTTTTTCAATGGCCCACTCCTTCATCTCATGTGCAATGACATCTGCTGTCTCAAGATCCAGATCTTTTCCTTCTTCGATTGTTTTTCTGAGATTCTTGTAAACTTTTTTCGGCAGACGTTCCTGCATTACCGTATCATTAAAAACATTTTCCCCAAAAATGTCTGCAACGTTGAACATTTCTGTACTCATCTCAACCATCCTCCTTTTTACTTAAAAGACCCCGCTGTGAGGATGGCTCTCTCTGCTCTGCGGAACATCGTGAGAATCCCCATATAGCGAAAAAAGGGCACTCCAATCGTTATTGGAACGCCCTTGTTCTTGTCTACGTCAGTCAGTATAACGCAGCCCTGTAAAAAAAGCAAGCAAATTTTTAAAAAAGTTTTCAGGCCTTTCCTACGGAGCCGAATAATTCCATCTTTTCTTTTACTTTTGCGATGATTGCTTCGTATCCCGGTTTCAGGACTTTACGCGGGTCAAATCCCTTGCCTACTTTATCTTTTCCTTCTTCAAAGTACTTGCGTGTTGCCTCTGTGAACACGATCTGGCACTCTGTGTTTACGTTGATCTTTGCAACTCCCAGAGTGATGGCTTTCTTAATCATATCGTCCGGAATACCTGTGCCTCCGTGAAGAACCAGCGGCATATCGCCTGTCTTCTGCTGGATCGCGTCCAGAGTCTCAAAGCTTAATCCTTCCCAGTTGTCCGGATATACACCGTGAATGTTTCCGATACCTGCTGCCAGGAAATCGATTCCCAGATCTGCAATCATCTTGCACTCGTTGGGATCTGCGCACTCGCCTTTTCCGATTACGCCGTCTTCCTCTCCGCCGATTGCTCCGACCTCAGCCTCGATAGACATATTGTTGTCATGAGCGATTTTAACCAGCTCTGTTGTCTTTGCGATGTTCTCCTCGATCGGATAGTGAGATCCGTCAAACATAATAGATGAGAAACCGGCCTCAACACATTTCAGGCATGCATCGTAGCCGCCGTGATCCAGATGAGTTGCAACCGGAACTGTAATGCCCAGTTCTTCGATCATTCCGTTTACCATGCCAACGATCGTTTTGTATCCGCCCATATATTTTCCGGCGCCTTCGGATACTCCGAGGATAACCGGAGAATTGCACTCCTGAGCTGCTGTCAGGATTGCTTTTGTCCATTCAAGATTGTTGATGTTGAACTGGCCTACTGCATAGTGGCCTGCTTTTGCTTTCTGAAGCATTTCTGTCGCTGATACTAACATTTTTTTCTCCTCCACTTCTCACTGCTCCGCCGGCTTCCTGTAAGTCAGCCGGCGGAGTTGTCTGATTTTTTAAGCTTTTTTTATTATAGCCTATCCGGGGTAAAAAAACAAGCAACTTAAGCTTCTGCTGATAAAAAGTCCTTCAGGCCGTCTTCTGCATCAGTTTTTCTACTTTCTTCGGATTCGCCTTCTTCCTGCATCTTTGCCAATTTCTGTAATCAGGACTCTATATTTCATCAATCTCTTTCCACGCTTCCTCTAGCGTCTGTACTCTGCCGGTTTCTATATTATTAATGGCATCATCCAGTTTTGTAAGAAGAATATCCATTGCATCATCCAATGTGTAGGTCGTTTCATGAGATTTTGTTGCCTGTGCTAATGCCATATCATCACCCTTTCTTTTCTTTTATCTTACCACCAAAAGACAAAAATAACCACATTTTTATTGATCGGAGGCGGCGTAAATTTACTGTAGGAATTATAGTGGCAGAAACTGCCAGATGTGTTTCAGATATATCAGTTCATTTCAATACCTTTTTATACTATACTTCCTTTGTTTTCTTCTTGCAAGTCCTTTGCTTTTATAATCCCCAGATATGCGCATTAAACCATGCATACTTTTTCACTTCTGTACTGACACTGTGGTTTATGCTCTCTATATATTTCCCGAGCTTATTGTGACGATGTCTCTCCCATCGCAGCATACTCTCGCAGCTCAGCACTTCATTTTCTGCGCCGGCTGCTACCGGAAGCTCCCGCTCCTGCTGTCTGACCAGTTCCAACATATCCCCGCCGTTCCAATAATACGCCCTTAAATGCGCCATTTTATCTACTCCTGTCCGGCTCCAGCCCATAGGACGGGAACTCATCCGCGAGGACAATACATGGCTCACATGCCCTTCTGCGCTGCAACCCTTTACTGTCTCTCGATCCTTTAAACGGATTTTTGCTGCTGTCCAGTTCGAGAGGATATAGGCTCCGCTTTCTTCAATCCGTTTTTCTGTCGCTTCTGTTTCTGCGCAGACTTTCAGCCGTTCAACTACACTTTGGAAATCTGACTTGGTTCCGCTTTTGATCGCATCACAGAGTTCTTTTCGTGCATCATCCACGCTGTCTTTCAAGTGGCTTGTCATTTTCAACAGATACTTTTGCAGATGGAATTCATCCAATACACTGGTGATCCCTGCAATCCTCTTTTTACCGCTCTGGATCCATGTCCCTCCATCTGCATTCAGATAGATCTTCTTCACTTTTT
>USFD01000019.1 GCA_900553885.1 uncultured Ruminococcus sp. | reverse complement strand
ACTCATGCGAGTCACGCCTGCCCCCGTTTGGAACTATCTATTTCCCGACAGCCCCCTTATATCTTTGTTCAGACATTATTTAAAAAAACGGAACACACCGATTACTTTTCCCAGAATCGTAACTTCCTTTACAATGATCGGATCCATAAAATCATTTTCCGGCTGGAGGCGGAAAATTCCTTCTTCTTTGTAAAAAGTCTTAACCGTAGCTCCATCATCTACAAGAGCAACAACCATATCTCCGTTTGACGCCGAAGGCGTTTCCTCAACCAGTACCATATCTCCGTCAAGAATACCTGCATTAATCATGCTTTCCCCCTTTACTTTAAGAAGAAAAGTCTGACTGTTCGGCATAAAATCCACAGGAATAGGGAAGTAGTTTTCAATATTCTGCTGTGCAAGTATCGGCTCTCCTGCAGCAACCTGTCCCACAATCGGAACATTAACCATCTCTCTCCGGGTAAGGTTAAAATTGTCATCCAGGATCTCAATTGCTCTTGGTTTCGTAGGATCCCGGCGGATATAACCGTTCTTCTCCAGCGTCTCCAGATGAGAATGGACAGAAGAGGTGGACTTAAGATTCACCGCTTCACAGATCTCCCGGACTGCTGGCGGAAATCCGCGCTCCAGAATCTGAGATTTAATATATTCAAGAATCTCCTGTTGTTTTTTGCTTATTTTGCCCTGTGCCATATCGTCCCTCCGAACATAAATCATATTATAAATATACTAACACAGTACATTTTAAAAATCAAACATTTGTTGCGAAAATATGTTCGATTTTTTTTGGCTTTTCAGTTGACAAACGTATGTTCTTATCATATAATGTATTGCAGAACAGTTGTTCGTTATAAATTTATTATTCGAATACATGTATACAATTTGGTTTTTCAGTAATTTACGCTTTATTATTATTTTCAGGGGGTATTTGTAATGGAAAGGGCAATACGCAGAAAAAAACAGTTCATACATCTGACGGCAAGTTTTATTATTATTATTGCAGCCAGTCTTGTTTTCGGAGCTTTTTTCGTATCAGCACGCGAGAACAATACAGCTGAGCCTGACACTTATTATAAAAGCATCTGTATTCAGTCTGGTGATACTTTATGGGACATTGCCTGTGATAATATGACAGACGAATACGATTCCATAGATGAGTATATACAGCTCATAAAAGATACGAACGGACTGAAATCTGATTCAATACAGGCCGGTCAGTATCTTGTAATCAAGTGCAGCAACTGAATCTTCAGACTGCATAACAGGAAAACAGGAAATGTCAATAAAAGCATTTTCTGTTTCATTCACTCAGGTATCAATATACATCCCATATTGATATATAATAAATATATGTACACTCCCGAGAAAAGCCGGAGATATACCCAGACAGGTATTTCCCCGGCTTTTCTCATTTTCATTTATCCATTTTTCCATCCATCTGCAGGCAGTACAGTAACGGTCATAGATTTCAATCTATACGACAAATACCGATTTTTCCAAAAGATCTGGACTTAAAACCTGTAAAATGTTATAATAAGGCTGTTAAGGGGGTTTTCGGATTCTTTTCACAGCTTCCGAAATTATAAATGAAATATATAAAAAAATACGAGGGACTTGTATTTACATCAGAATCAAGGGGGAAATAAAATGGAGACATCTAAAAAAGAGACGAAATCATACCATGAACAGAAATATATCGATAATACACTGCGTCTGCGTTCCATTTTAAAGACGCTTCCGCCTTTTGCAAAAGATTATTTCCGTGCCATTGAGCCCACAACTTCAGCAAGAACACGAATTTCATATGCGTATGATATCCGGGTTTTCTTTCATTTTCTGATGGAGAATAATCCGGTTTATAAGAATTATTCTATCGACCAGTTTACCGTACAGGATCTGGAGCGGCTGGAACCGGTTGATATTGAGGAATATCAGGAATACCTTAAAGTTTACGAAAATGACGAAAAAAAACAGATTACCAACACAGAAAAAGGCCTTGCCAGAAAAATGTCTGCCCTGAGAAGTTTTTACGGTTATTATTTCAGACATCAGATCATCAGTAAAAATCCGACGCTTCTTGTGGATATGCCAAAACAGCACGAAAAAGCGATTATACGTCTTGACACGGATGAAGTTGCTATGCTGCTGGACTATGTGGATCACGGCGGAGATAACCTTACCGGACAGCGTAAAGCTTATTATGAGAAGACAAAGAACCGGGATCTGGCGATTCTCACTCTCCTGCTGGGAACCGGGATCCGTGTATCCGAATGTGTAGGCCTGGACATTCAAGATGTGGATTTTAAGAATAACGGTGTTAAAGTCACACGAAAAGGCGGCAATGAGATGGTTGTATACTTTGGGGATGAAGTTGAAAATGCATTGAAAACTTATCTGTATACAACCCGGAAGTCTGTCATACCCCTTCCGGGACATGAAAATGCACTCTTTCTCTCTACTCAGAGAAAACGGATGGGCGTTCAGGCTGTGGAAAATATGGTAAAGAAATATGCAAAAGAGGTCACACCAAACAAAAAGATCACGCCCCACAAGCTCCGCAGTACCTATGGAACCGCCCTTTATAAGGAAACCGGCGATATTTATCTTGTCGCAGACGTACTCGGCCATAAAGATGTAAATACGACCCGTAAACATTATGCCGCCATCGATGAAAACCGGCGCCGGCAGGCGGCGGGTGCCGTCAAACTCCGGGACGTATGATTTTTCTTTATGTACTTTGTGTATTTGAAGATATATTCCTTCATTTATCTTGTATTTATGATCTCCGCTTATTATAATATAAAAATGTGCAATTGACAAAAGAAAGGAAATTATTATGCAGTTACAGAGACTTTTAAGCTTTGCAAGAAAAGCGGTTGATGAATATGCAATGATACAGGAGGGAGATCATATCGCAGTGGGGATTTCCGGCGGAAAAGACAGTCTTACGCTGCTCTACGCCCTCCATGGTCTGAAACGCTTTTATCCTCAGAAATTTGAATTAAGCGCTGTTACAGTTGATCTGGGATTTGATGATTTTGATTTAAGTCCGGTTGAGGATCTGTGCCG
Organism: uncultured Ruminococcus sp.; assembly: GCA_900553885.1. Taxonomy (GTDB): domain Bacteria; phylum Bacillota; class Clostridia; order Lachnospirales; family Lachnospiraceae; genus Mediterraneibacter. The sequence goes on along the minus strand of USFD01000019.1, from coordinate 39,472 downwards.
GGACATGGGAGTTCCCTACCGGATTGTGAAATCTGATATCTACCATATTTTGTTTGATATCCGGAAAGAATCCAATCCCTGCTCTCTGTGCGCCAAAATGCGCAAGGGTGCACTGAATCAGGCTGTAAAGGAAATGGGCTGTAATAAGGTGGCATACGCCCATCACAAGGATGATATTGTGGAAACAATGCTTCTGTCAATGATTTTTGAAGGACGCTTTTATTCCTTTTCTCCTAAAACCTGGCTGGACCGCATGGACCTGACTGTAATCCGTCCGCTTATGTTTGTTGACGAAATGGATGTAATCGGTTTTAAAAACAAATACAACCTGCCTGTTGTAAAAAGCAAATGTCCTGTAGACGGTTACACAAAAAGACAGTATGCCAAAGAACTGCTCCGTCAGATTAACAAAGATCACCCGGGCGCAAAAGAAAGAATGTTCCACGCAATAATAAACGGGGATATCAAAGGATGGCCGCAGCGGCAGATCCGGATCCGCTAGACATCAGGTTCATACAAAAACAGGAGAGTCTGTGCAGACTCTCCTGAAGAATTTTTCTGTAGCGACTGGAAACGCTCCTCACAGTTTCCGGTCTTCTTTTCTGATTTTTTCTTTCAGTGTTACATATTCTTCAATGATCTTGGCTGTTCCCTCTATTCCCAGCTCTGAGCTGTTCAGACAGAGCTCATAGCTGTCAGCATTGGACCATTTTTTGTTTGTATAATAATTATAATAGCTGGAACGCTTTTTATCTGTCTTCACGATCATATCCTTTGCCTTGGCATCTGTAACATCATAGATTCTGGCAATACGCCGGATTCTGGCATCCATATCTGCATGAATAAATACACTGACCACATTGCTGTAGGATTCCAGAGCGTAATCCGCACACCGGCCTACAAGAATACACGGTCCTTCATTTGCAATCTTCTTAATCGCGTCAAACTGCGCAAGAAAGACCTTATGATTAATCGGCATATCGGTATATGTATTTCCTGAATACCCCATAGAATATGTATCCATCACAAGGGAGTACAGAAAGCTGTTTGTAGGTTTTTCATCATGAAATTCAAATATTTCTTCACAGATTCCGCTTTCTTTTGCAGCTCTTGCAAGCATCTCTTTGTCATAAAGTTTAATGTCAAATGCTTCAGCAACTTTATAACCGATTTCTCTGCCTGCACTTCCAAATTCACGTCCGATTGTAATAATAGTATTTGTCTTCATAGTCCGTCACTCTCCTTGTCGTTGATATCATCATTTTGCATAAAAAAATAATGTATATCTATTTACTATATGACTATTATAACGAAAACAGCCTTGTATTACAATGAAAATTGTTTGAAAATATTTTTTTAATGGTAAAAAGTCTGAAAGTTCCGGCCTTCATATGTGAATAAGATTTCATTTTCCGCTGCGCAGTGTGGATAACAGTCTGACAAAATACTCCGGAAGCGGAGCATCGAATTCCATATACTCCCCGGTGGCAGGATGATGAATTCCCAGTATTTTTGCATGAAGAGTCTGTCCCTGTAAAGAAAAAGGACATTTTGCCGGGCCATACACACTGTCCCCCAGGATCGGGTGCCCGATACTGCTCATATGAACGCGGATCTGGTGTGTTCTTCCTGTTTCCAGTTCGCATTCGATATAAGTATAATTCCCGAAACGCTCAAGGACACGATAATGCGTTACCGCTCTCCTTCCCGAAGAAGAGTGTGTGCTCATTTTTTTCCGGTCAGTAGGATGACGCCCGATTTCTTTATCTACGGTTCCTTCTTCTTCTCTGAAATTTCCATATACTACTGCATGATACCTGCGGGTAATGGAATGCTCCTTTAACTGCTCCGCAAGGATCTGATGCGCGCGGTCATTTTTACATACAAGCAGGGAGCCTGTTGTGTCCATATCAATTCTGTGAACGATCCCCGGACGGACCACACCGTTGATCCCGGAGAGCTGTCCCTTGCAGTGATATAAAACAGCATTGACAAGTGTATGACTGTAATGTCCCGGAGAAGGATGAACAACCATACCTTTCGGTTTGTTTACAACGAGGATATCGTCATCTTCATAGAGAATGTCCAGGGGGATCTCTTCCGGAAGGACATCCAGAACTTCCGGCTCAGGAATACGGACCTGAATCTGATCTCCTGCACACACTTTGTAATTCGACTTTACTGAAGCGCCATTTACCTTTACATTTCCTTCTTTTATAAGTTTCTGTATATAAGAACGGGAAAGGTCCTCCCGTCTTCCGCTCAGAAACCGGTCAATCCTTTCCCCTGTTTCACTGCATATCAGTTCAAATTCTTCACTCATTGTTTATGTCCTTTTAGAAAATAAAAATCATCCTCTTCTTTATAATAAAACAATATAAGCAGAACAAAAGCAATACACGCACATACTACATAACAGTCTGCTACGTTAAAAATCGGGAAATCAATTAAATTAAAATAAAAGAAATCAATCACATAGTTCAGCCGCAGGCGGTCAATCATATTTCCTGCAGCGCCGGCACATAAAAGCACACCGCAGATTTTCATTGGAATGTACCGCTTCCGGCAGGGAATTCTTCCGTACAATACCGCAAACGCAATTACAATAACCAGTGCCCCTGCAACAAAGACATACTGCATATTCTGCATCACTCCAAAAGCAGCACCTCTGTTTTCCAGATAACGCAGCTGAAAAACTCCGTCTATGATCACAACAGGCTCTGCGTTTTTCAGAAAAATCTCCGCCAGATATTTTGTAATCTGATCCACCAGTACCGCAGCGGCAAAACCAAGAAAAGCGGCAAGATAGCTTTTCCCTCTTGATATTTTATCTGTCCTGTTCATTCTTTTCCATCCTTAAATATATTTATGAAGGACAATACACTGCCTGTTTTTCTTTGTACGTCCTCCCTCTTCAGCAAAACGGAATTTTCCCATGCCCCTTACGGATATAATATCTCCTTCTTTCGGCTGGTATCCATTGCTGGTAATCAGTCTGCCGTTTACAAACACTCTTGCTGCCTCTATCAGTCCGGACAGTTTTGTCCTTGATGAAGAAAAGGCGAGCGCAACAAGACTGTCCAGTCGGACAGAAGCAGCTGTTCCTCGTATTTCCTCATATCTGGGCGTATATTCAATATCTTCCAGCGGAAACTCCTTTGCCGTCACAGAAGTATGACGTATGCGGACCAGTTCATCCTGCAGCAGTTCCTTCATATCTTCATGAATAAAAATTACAGCATCCTGCTCCCATGGAATAATATCCCCGGTCTTACTCCGTTCAATTCCCAGATTCAGAACCGCCCCAAGATAATCTCTGTGGGTCAGTTCTTCCGCATATCGGCGGTGAAGTGGGGATATCTTAACCGCGCAGAACGGAAATCCGATTTCTGCCGGAGCAAAATGTTCTTTCCCGTAACGCAAATAAAGAGCATCAGGGATAAATGCAGCCATCTGACGCTCTGCCGTGTCATATCCCCCAAAGCACAAATACCGGGAAAAAAGCCGGTCCTTTGGCAGGGAATGTAAGATATTCTGTTCATTCAGATTAAGAAAATCTGAATAGGTAATAATTTCCCGCTGATATGCAGTTCTGGAAAGGTCGATAAAACGCTTTTCCAGAAACTGCATTTCTTTTTCCTGACTGTTTTTCTGCATGACAAATCAGTATCTGCCCTTTACGCTGGGAGTCTCCATAGAACCGCCCAGCAGATCCTGAAGATCTCCGGAAATGTCTACATTGGTTGGCGTTACGAGGAATATGTAATTTGAAATTTTCTGAAGATTTCCGCTGATGGCGAATGTCGCACCGGAAACAAAATCAATGATTCTCTGCGCAATCTCCAGATCCATGCCTTCAAGATTGAGAATAACTGTGCGGCCGGAAAGCAGGGTTTCCGTAATCTCTCTGGAATCATCCACAGAAGACGGTTTTACCACACAGACTTCCATATTGCCGCTCCGCTTCGGTGCGGGACGCATTGGGGTTACTTTATTGGAAGCAGGCTGAGTTCTCTTCTCCTCACCCATGTCAAAGTCATCATATTTCTCTTCTTTTGCATTTTTCTTTCCGAACAGTGAACGACGCGGTTTCTCTTCATAATCGTCATCATAATAATCATCATCTTCGTAGAGATCATCATCTTCGTACTCATCATCGTCGTTTAACTTCATTATGTCCAGAAATTTATCAAACACACCCATTTTTACACTCCTATCTTGCGCTTTCCTTCAACCACGCAATTTTATTATTTGATACTTTCTGATCCAGAATATAATACTGGTCCTATATATTATAATTTCTGGCACCAAAGATTCCGGTTCCGATTCTTACCATAGTTGCACCTTCTTCAACCGCAACCTCAAAATCATTGGTCATCCCCATTGAAAGTATGCTCACAGTAACATTATCAATGTTTTTTTCCTTTATGTCAACATATAATTTATGTAAATCTGCGAAAATTGTGCGATTTTTTTCCGGATCGTCAACATATGGAGCAATTGTCATAAGCCCACGCACCCGGATATGAGAAAATTGTGCAACTTTTTCAATAAAAGGAATCACTTCATCCATCTTAAGGCCGAATTTGCTTTCTTCTTCGGCAACATTTACTTCTACAAGGATATCGGTCACACAGCCCTTTTTTGCCGACTCTTTTTCAATTGTCTGAGCAAGCTTGAGAGAATCAACGGAATGAATCAGGTCTACCTTTCCGATCAGATATTTTACTTTGTTTGTCTGGAGATGTCCGATCATATGCCAGTGAATATCATCTGGAAGTTCCTCGTATTTTTCCGTTAATTCCTGTACTTTGTTCTCGCCGAACACACGCACGCCAAGATCGTAGGCCTCCTGAAGCATCTCCACAGGTTTTGTCTTGCTTACGGCAATAAGTGTCACCTCCCCGCGGTCCCGGCCTGCTCTTCGGCATGCAGCAGCTATTCTTTCTTCAACTTCCTGCAGATTTTCCTGTAACATGATTTAAAACCTCCCTGTTTATAAGAACACAGTTTTTTCATCCTGTATTCTGTTTTTAGTATACAACTTCATCTGGTTCAACGCTTGCTCCGTTCTGAACGATGTGGTCATAATTATACAGACCGTAATCCTCGCCTTCCTGAACAATACAGTACTCATCATTTTCACAGAGTACTGTTACTTTTCTGAATACGGCATAGCCTCTGTTGATATTATAAACCCCTTTCAGTGTTTTTGTGTCTCCCACCGTAAACGTTTCCGAAGATTCCGGTTTGAGCAGTACATCGCCTGCAGCAACGTCTTCTCTGCTCAGGTATGCTTCATCCTCTTCGTCGGATATATTATAAATATCAACTTCCTTGAACACGGCATTTCCATTTTCTTCTCTTTTCAGTACACCTGTCGCAGAACTGTTCCCGCCTGTCGTCAGGTAATCCCGGGGAATAACGAAGAAATCTTCCTGTATGACTGCAGTCTTCGGGATCTTAAGTCCTGTCTGGTCTTCCAGAATAAGCTCGATATTTAAATACCGGTCCTCTGCATAACGGATCATGGAATTGTCAAAATCAAGACAGCCATAATAATTTCCGTCCCGTTCAATCACTGAAAACGCTGCATTTAGTGTCTCGCTGTCTTTGTCGATACGCACTTTTAATGTAGTCGTTTCCTTTTCCATAAGCTCCCTGGCTGTATCATCTTCAAGATGGACAATTACAGACCAGTCTTCGTCCGTAATCAGTTTATAAACCGGATCACCTGCGCTGATTTGCATCTGATCCGATACGGTTGTGCTTTCATAATTTGTCCGGTCAAAATCCGCCTCTGTAAAGCTGTCTTTTGTCAGATCCTCCATACCGTCAATTGTATAAGCCACGATACCGTCACGCGCAGCCGGGCAGGTTACTGCCTTCTGACCGCTGTCTGCCACTGCTGTATCAAGATGTTCTGTTCTGGTCTGACTCAATTCGCTCTGAAGAGAAGCAGTAATCTCTTCTTTCAGAACATAAACCGAAGAAAAGTCTGCATTACTGTAGTTTTCATTAAAATTCTGAACCTGCAGAGCAATTCCGGACTGTGTCTCGTCATTAACAGCTGCCCGCGCACTTTCGGAAGAAACTTCAGACGGATCCAGCTCCTCGGGAGTAAGGACGTAGATTCTGGTCCCCTTCTTTACTTTGCTGTTCTCACTCTGATAAAAATTAACATATCCTTCTTCTTCTGCATTAACCACTTCTTCTTTCCTTATTACAAGCCCGGTATAGGAATTATCCCGTACAATACTCCCCTCCCTTACCTCATAGGCAGAAACCGTATCACTTGTGAAATAGGAAATAATCGTAATAATAAGATAAAGAAAAATTATAGCGAAAAGAAAGATTCCAAGATTCATTTCTCTCTTATTTTTATATTTTTTTATACTGATGGATTTCTTTTTCTTTAATGCCAAATTCCGGTAACACCTCCTGTAGCTTTTAACCTAAATAGTATACCATTTTCGGATGTATATTTCCAGTTTATACGGAAATAATAGGATTATTGATATGTAAAGGAGGAAATAACATGAAATGGTTCGATAACACTGCCCTGACAATCGTCATTATAGGTGCAGTAAACTGGCTGTTGGTTGGAATTTTCCGCTTTGATCTTGTAGCCTTTCTTTTCGGCAATCTAAGCTGGATCTCAAGGATTGTATACACAATTGTAGGATTATGCGGTCTGTATCTGATCAGTCTGTTCGGAAGAATCAGAGGTATGTCGGAATAAAAGAAAGTTACGCAGCTCTGGACTCTCAGAGCTGCGTAAAACTTTTCTTTTGCTTAAATACTGATTTCAAATATAAAACAGAAGTTCAAACATCGATCACCGCATCATCCGTCTGCTTCTGCTGACGGAACTGCCGCCAGAATTCCGGCAGTAAACAGCTGATTCATCTCTTTATAGAGAATCGTTTTGTCTTCAGCCCCCATAATAACCGAAATGTACGGGGTTCCATCTGCATCCTCATCGTATAGAATTACACAGTTTCCGGCCTTGGAGGTCGTTCCTGTTTTCCCGCCTATAACCCGGATGCCTTCCGGAGCCTGTGCATCTCCGGATCCGTAAAAATGCGTGGGCGTCCATGTTTCTGTTCTGGTTGTCCCGTCTGCTCCCGTCACAGTTGCCGTATAAGGATTCAGAGATATGATTTCAACAAACCGCTCGTCTTTCAGGCATGCATTGAAAATCAGATACAGATCATATGCCGTTGTATAATGATTGTCATCATGCAGTCCATGAGGATTTACAAAATGGGAACCGGTAGCGCCAAGAGCGGCTGCTTCCTTGTTCATCAGTTCGACAAAAGCCTCCTCGCTGCCTGAAATATGTTCCGCTATTGCCACAGCCGCATCATTGCCGGAATGAAGCAGAAGACCGCATACAAGATCATACATGGTAAGAGTATCCCCGGTCCGCAGTCCGCAGACTGATTCATCCCAGTTAAAATTTGTAGCATTTGCGCTTACTGTAACCTGATCGTCCATATTGCCGTATTTCAGTGCAATATATGCCGTCAGTATTTTGGTAGTGCTTGCCGGATACAGACGGTCATAAAGATGATATCCGTAGACAACTGTATCGTCTTCCAGATTAAAAAGACCGGCTCCATGCAGGGCTGTATCATCCTGAAAGCCCTCCAGAGAAACATCCGAAGAAGATACACATAAATCCTGTGCAAACAGTTCTCCCTGATAAAGGCTTCCTGTATAAACACGGCTTTCATATTTCTCTATACTGTTTTTATCCTGTGACAGAAGGAACGCTGCAGCAGCCGTTCCGGCTCCCAGCAGAAGCACAAGACAAAGGAGGAGCCCCACAATTATATTTGTATGGCTTCTCCTTCTTCTCCGTCTTCTGTGCCGCCTTCTGTTATAATTATTGTTATAACTATTTGTACATCTCACGCCAGTCAAGATCTCCTCTGTCCAATGCCAGGATCAATGCCTCGGCAGTTGCTATATTTGTTGCTACTGGAATATTATATTTGTCACAAAGCTGCACAATATCATTAACATCCGGCTCGTGAGAGCGCGGAGTCAGCGGATCTCTGAAAAAAATCAGAAGGTCGATATTATTGTTTTCAATCTGGGAGCCAAGCTGCTGCTTGCCGCCCAGATGTCCTGCCAGAAACTTGTGAATCGTCAGATTTGTTACGCTTTCAACAAGAAGTCCCGTTGTCTCTGTGGCGAACAGCTCATGTTTGCTGAGAATTCCCCGGTAAGCAATGCAGAAATTCTGCATCAGTTTTTTCTTCGCATCGTGTGCTATTAATCCGATATTCATACCTGCTACACTCTCCTTACTGATATTTATTCGGCTGCAAGCCGACATTCAGCACGAAACCGATCCCCATAAAAAAGCACACAAGGGAAGTCAGTCCATAGCTTACAAACGGAAGTGATAAACCCGTGTTGGGAAGGACCATAGTAGCCACACCGATGTTAATAAAACTCTGTATACCAATCAGCGAGGCGACCCCGCCACAGATAATCCGCCCACCTGTATCTTTTGCCTTTAAGCCGATCAAAATACAATCTATCACTATTAATAATAGCAAAAATATGACTACACAACAACCCACAAATCCTAATTCTTCTCCAATAATTGCAAAAATGAAGTCCGTCTGCGGTTCTGAAACAAAGTTTCCGTTTTTTACAGAAGTTGTCTCATCATTATTATATCCCTTTCCGGAAAGCTGGCCCGAACCGATAGCCATCACCGAATTCAGCTGCTGATATGCGCCGTCATCCGCATATTCCTCCGGATCCAGCCAGGCCAGAATTCTCTCCTGCTGATAATCTTCCAGGAACGGCTGATTCGGCTGCACAGCTATTGCCAGGAGAATAATGACTGTCGGCACAATAACGGCAATGACCGGGACAATATATCTGTATGTCAGACCGCCAAGGAAAATCAGGGCGCAGAACAAAGCGGCAATACAGATTGTCGTCGACAGATTCGGCTGTTCGTAAATCAGAAACAGAGACGGCAGAATAAGCGCAAAAGCCTGCAGCAGTGTTTTCGGGCTGTTAATTTTCTCCTTCCTGTCCATCAGAAATCTGGCAAAAAACAAAATCATCAGAATTTTTGTCAGATCGGACGGCTGGAACTGTGTGAACCCGAGATTCAGCCAGCGTTTTGCGCCGTTTGCTTCTGTTCCGAAAATGGGCACCGCAATCAGCATAACCAGATTAAGACCGTACAAAGGCCAGTACAGTCCCAGAACCCACTTATAATCGATCAGAGAAATAACAAACATAGCTGCCAGACCGAGAACTACCCCCATAATCTGGCGGTCCATAAGATCCGGTCTTGCACTTCTGACCATAAAGACTCCGATAACCGACAAAATTGTTACCAGTATCACAAGGCTGAAACGGTAATCTTTTATATTGTAATGCAGCTTTATATTCTTAAGAAAATGTCTCAATTTTTTTCTCCTGTATACCTAATATGTATATCTGTACGTGTAATTTCAATGTTAAAGTTCTCCGGTGTGATCTCCATATATTTGGAAACTGTATAATACAGATCTTTTGAAAGTCTGTCCACAGCATCCGGCGCACACTGGATCCGGTCGGACACAAGCAGATTTTTCAGCCGCTCTTTTGCAACAAATACAGAAGGAGAATTCATAATCCGCCTCCCTGATTTCTGTGAAAGAATCCGGAAAGCTTACCGAAAAATCCCTCCGGTCTGGAAAAATCACAAACGGGAATTTCCTCGCCTGTCAGCCTCCGGCAGACTCTGTCATACGCGCTTCCGGCGGGACTTCCCTCGCCGACTACCGGCTCTCCCTGGTTTGTGGCAATAACGACCTGCTCATCATCCGGGATAACTCCAAGCAGATCAATCGCAAGGATTTCTGTAACATCATCCACTGACATCATATCTCCCCGCCTGACCATGTCCACCCGCAGCCGGTTGATCAGAAGCTGATTTTTCTTTATGCCGGATGCTTCCAGCAGACCGATAATCCGGTCGGCATCCCGGATCGCCGACACTTCCGGTGTCGTAACAACAATCGAACGCTCTGCCCCGGCTATGGCATTCTGAAATCCCTGCTCAATCCCTGCCGGGCAGTCCAGAAGAATAAAATCATACTCTTCCCGCAGTTCATCCACCAGTTTTTTCATCTGTTCCGGAGAAACACTGCTCTTATCCTTTGTCTGCGCAGAAGGAAGCAGATACAGTTCCGGGAAACGTTTATCTTTGATTAAAGCCTGTTTCAGCCGGCAGCTTCCTGCGATGACATCAACAAGATTATATACGATCCTGTTTTCCAGGCCCATAACAACATCCAGATTTCTCAGGCCAAGATCTGTATCAATAACCAGGACTTTCTGTCCCAGTCCTGACAGACCGATTCCAATATTCGCTGTCGTTGTCGTCTTTCCGACCCCGCCTTTTCCTGATGTAATGACAATAACTTCTCCCATGCTGCTTTCCCTCCTACACTTATTATAAGCACATGCCCGGGTTATATGGAAAACGCTGAACAGCCGCCGTGTACAGGTGATTCACACAGGAATCAGGCATCAACGAGCGGATCAAGATAGATACGTTTTCCGTCTACAACCGCGATCTGAGGGCCTCTTATTGTAAGGCTCTCCTGATAGATGATCTGGCGTTTCGCCTCAATATCACCGATGCAGAGCTGCCTGGGCTGCATGGAGAGTGCAGCGATAAAAGCATTCCTGTCTCCGGCGGCTCCTGCATGAGCCGAACCGTAGAGAACTCCGACGATGACGATATTCCCTTTTGCAATAACTCTGGCGCCCGGCTCCACATCTCCGAGAATGACAATACTTGTTTCCGATTCCAGGACCTGCCTTTTTGCAAGTGTCCCCCGGTAAAACTGCCCCCCTCTTTTCTGCAGATCAGAAAGCGTCTGCTCCACAACACTTCTGTACATTGTCTCCATTTTTTCATCATGAGTTATAATACACAGAATCTCTATGTCTGTATTGTCGCTGATTATTTTCAGGACCTGTTCTTCCTCCGTCCGGCTTAAAATCCTTCCGCTGAAACTAAGAGCCATCTTCGCATCTTTGAAAAATCTGGCGGAATCGTGGAATTTTCCTCTGAGGATATCAGCCAGCACGGGGAACTCCGGCTCCGGACTTAACTGAATGTCCAGTCCGTACCGGCAGCTCCGGATTGTTACAAGCCTGTCCACCTGTCATCACCATTCCTTTTTAGTCACCTGCAAGTGCAGAACCCAGTTCACCGGCAGATCCGGTAATCAGATCATCTGCAGAATCCGGATCAAAATAGATCTTTGCGATATCTCTTCCGATTTCAGCCGCATAAGAAGAACTGTAGCCATAAGCCATTCTGACAGCAATTGAAATCTCCGGAGAATCTGTGGGCGCATATCCGACAAACAACGCATGATCCGCATGAACAGCGCTCTGCTGTGCCGTACCCGTCTTTCCGGCCATATCAAAATCAAGTCCTGCAAATGTAGCGGAGCTGTCCACCATTTTCTTCATTCCCTGATGAACCAGGTCCCATGTTGACGAGTCAATTTCATCCATTGTACTGATAACCTCAGCCTGATAATCTTTGATCAGATTGCCGTTTGAATCAGTAGTCTTATCGATCAGGGTCAGATCATATACGGTTCCGCTGTTGGCAACAGCCGTAACATACCGGTTCAGCTGGCTGACAGTAAAGTTATTCGTACCCTGTCCGATAGCGGACTGAACTGCATATTCATCAGAAATTTCCGGCTCCGACTCAGGAATCTCGACACCGGATTTCTCCGAAAGTCCGAACATGGATGCATATTTTGCAAGGGTTTCCACACCTTTCTCGCTGTCATAGTTGCCGTTGCTGTCCATTCCAAGGCTGTAACCCACATTGTAGAAAAATTCATTACAGGAGTTCTGTATTCCTCCGACTACGTTCAGATAGCCGTGTCCGCTGGGATAAATCCAGCAGTGCGGACTGGGTGTAACCTCGGTAAAGGTTCCGTCACAATAGAAGGTTGTATTTGCATTGATCACACCCTCCGTCAGACCTGCAACGGCCGACACCATTTTGAATGTAGATCCGGGAGCGGTTTTTTCCTGTGTCGCTCTGTTATAAAATGTATTGGCCAGGCCTGTATTGAGCTGGTTATAATATGCAGAGTCCATTGTGTTTGCAAGCCGGTTGTTATCATATCCCGGATAAGAAACACAGGCCAGTACATCGCCGGAATCCGGATCGGTTATTACAAGCCCGCCGGAACACGGTTCCAGCGCAAGCTGTCCGGGCGTAATCTCAAGATGCTCAATCTTGTCGCGAAGCCAGGTATAGGAATCCACGCTTCCGCTTCTCAGCCCGTTGTAAGCCTTCTCATCCATAGGCAGAACTCCCTGCTCATATGCAATAGAACAGATCTGCGCACCTGTGACACTTCCTGATTTTATAAGATATTCATAGAGAAGTTTGTCGAAACCGCTGTCCTCGTTCAAATATTCTTCCAGATATGTCATAATTTCTTCAAATATCTCTGACGAGCTGGAATAAGAGCTGCTTCCAAGCTTTGATGTGTCAACCCAGTTCTGAGTAATTGCATAATTCAGATAATCATGAAGGCTGACATCCCCTTTCGAATCCCAGGAAACATACATCTCGTCGGAAGTATCGATCTGACCTGTAAGAATAATCCCGGTATTTGCCGTAAGCACAGTATCATAGATATAATCCATATATGCCCGCATTTCTTCTGAAAGATCATTGTAAACCGATGCGTCCGCATTCCGAAGTTCGGACATAATCTGAGGCAGTACGGCTGACTTCTTTTTCTGGAAGACTGCGTAAACTTCCTTCTCCGAATCCTTGGCATCTTCGCTGCTGAAATGATCCATATCCACAATCCGGTTCGCAATAAAAGAATTGTAGGCATCGCTGACAGGTATAATAATATCGCTTGCATCCGCCTCGGTAGAGGGGTCATACTCCAGCACATTGCGGAGCTTGGATACTACAATTCCAGCCAGTTTTTCTTCCAGCAGTTTATAGGCGCTGATCTGCAGATCTTTATCAATCGTAAGATATACATCATTTCCTGCCTTCGGATTTTTCGTACTGACAGTCTCTGTCACCTTGCCGAGGTTGTCCACATAAAAAGTGGTCTTTCCTTTCTCTCCCTGCAGGACACTGTCCATTGTCTGCTCAATACCGGATTTTCCCACAATATCTGACAGGGAATACTGCTTTTTATCCTCTGCGCTCAGATTGTCGTATTCTTCCTGTGAAATCTGTCCTGTATAACCTATCACAGAAGCGAAATATTCTCCGTCCGCATATCTGCGCAGAGAATCTTCCTCAATATCCACGCCGGTAAGTGAACTCTGATTTTCCATTATAGCGGCAGCCGTCTCATCGCTCACATCAAAAGCAATGGTGGTGGTCATGAACTGCTGAAAACTGTTCAGCCCCATTGCATACCGCATATTGATCATTTTCAGGATATACTCCGGGCTCTCATTTGCATCATCCAGCCCATATCTCTCCGAACACAGATAATGGATAATCTCGGCCGCGGACTGATTTTTCTGATCTTCCGTCAGTTTATCGATATAAGCCTGTCCATATACGTCAGCCACGAATCTCAGACGCAGAGTTTCATTTGTCTCGCTGAACTGATAATTGCCGTAGGAATCGAGAATAATACCAAAGCTGTCAATTACGGAATCACCGTTTGATTCTACGATTGTAAGAACCTGGTCGAGTATATCGTTCAGAATTTTATTTTTATCTTTGACACTGGTATCGGAAGACACGGTATCCTCGATTGTAACGGAATAGGCCAGCTCGTTATATGCCAGCAGATTTCCGTTGCGGTCATAAATATTGCCGCGCGTTGCAGCGATATCCCTTGTCTTTCTGATCTTCAGCTCATAATTTTCAAGATAGTCCTCTCCTCTGACAATCTGCAGATAAAAAAGGCGCCCGGCCAGAATGGATGAAGTCAGAATAAAAATTACGATCAGGGTTACGAGCCTGCTTCGTATAATATATTCCCCCGCCTCTCTTAATCGGTCAATAATCTCTCTAAACAAATTTGCTTGCACTCCTTTTTTCTTCTGCTTCAAGCTTTTGATTAATAAACAGGATAATCGGATAGAACCCCAATGTTATAACAATCGTGTAGATCATCTCCGGCACAATAATTCTGTTCAGATAAAACAAAAAATCAAAATCACTTCTCAGCAGAAACATAAGAAAATATATAACAACGCCATACAAAAACTCACTGATTGTGATCAGAAACAATGGAAGCTTGATATCCTCATCATAATACATCTGACGGAACAGACCGTTAATATATCCGATGATCAGATATATAATGGCATAGAATCCGATTATATCGCCAAACTGAATATCGATCAGCAGGCCTGCGGCAAAGCCGGTGTACATTCCCTCCCTCGGCCCGCGCATAAAGCCGATTGATGAGGTTACAATAAGCATCAGATTCGGTTTGATTCCTGCAATTTCCAGGAAAGGAAAAACAGCGCACTGAAGCAGATACGCCGCCAGAAGCAAAACCGCAGTGACAAGGATTCTTTTTATTTTAAATGCTTTCATCATATCTCAGATTCCCCTCCTGCTGTCTATGTCTCATTTTCTCCCGTAAGATCCGCTTTTGTCGTAGTAATAACAAGCACTTCCTGCAGATTTTTAAAATCCACCGCCGGCGTAATATATCCGGAGCGTGTCAGATTATTGGAATCCACATTTACCTCGCTTACATAGCCGATCAGAATCCCCTGCAGATATTTATCACTGATATATGAAGTTACAATCTGATCGCCCACATTGACAACATTATCATTGTTTTCCATCTGTTCAAAGCGGATCTGTCCCTCGCTCATCAGGGAAAGGTCTCCGCTGACAATACAGGTATCTGATGTGGAAAGCGCCATACCGCTGATATTGGTAGAATCATCAATAATGGAACGGACTTTTGCCCAGGTAGGGCCCACGTCTACCACAATTCCTACCAGTCCGCTCTGCGCCATAACATTCATATCCACTTCGATTCCATCCCGGCTTCCCTTGTCAATCGTAAAAGAATTAAACCAGTTGCCGGAATCTTTTCCGATAACATGGGCTCCGGTCTTCTCATAGTCCGCGTAGTTCTGATCCAGCTGATAGAGCTCCTGAAGCCGTTCCAGTTCCGACTGGTCCGCCTGAAGATAATTATTCTCCGTAATCAGACTGTCCACCTGTTCCTGAAGCTGCTGATTCTCTGAACGGAGCTGTTCCATCGTATCGAAATTATCTGTCATATCGCCAAGCCAGCTCCCGATCTGATTAATCCCCTGCTGGAGAGGAATAACCGTAACATTTGCCACAGCTCTGAAAGGGCCGCCGGCTTTGTCTGAAAATGATGACAACAGCATCATAAGTATACAAAAAGCACAAAGTCCAGCAAGTATATATCGATTTATAACGGATGTATGATTTTTCTTTTTCATATTATCTCAACCACCTGTAATTATCGTCCAGCATAGAATAAAGCAGACGCCTGTAATAAGTTTTATCGGAAATAATTTTCTGCAGTCCCCGGACTGCACAAAGTTCAGCCTGGGGCGAACTCATAACCGGAAGCCCTATGCTCTCCTGCAGATATGTAGAGAGCCCTTTCATATTGGACAGGCCGCCGGTAATATAGATTCCTTTTGCCTCAATACTCCTGCGGACATCGGGAGGCGTCCGTTCAAGCATTGACCGGATCGCATGAACACATTCCTCCACCGGTTCTTTCATAGCCGCCCGCACAAGACTGATAGGAATCTCCGTCTGGGCAGGCACTCCGGATATCAGATCCCGGCCTGAAACGGTAATGGCACTGTCCGTCTTCTGATCAAAGACTCCGAATTCCTTGCGGAGATTCTCAGCGGTCATTCTTCCGATCAGGAAATCCTGATTATGCCGCACCAGTGAAATGATTGCCCGGTCAAAATACTCTCCGCCGATCTTGATCAGTTTATTCAGTACAATACCTCCCGAGGAGAGAACGGACAGTTCTGTTGTCCCTCCTCCGAAATTGGCGATAAAAATCCCTTTTTCAGACATAATATCTATGCCGCACCCCAATGCATCAGCCAGCCCTCTTTCGACAATTCTTACGGATTTCGCCCTCGCTTCAGAATGAAAGACAAGGTCAAAAAAAGCTTTTTTTTCGACCTCGGTTACATCTGTGGGAACAGCGATGACATACTCTGACCCTCTTACAAACTGTCTGCCTGTCTGCAGCAGATTGCCCAGAAGATACTGCATATCGTCAAAATGTGCAATTACTCCATTCTTCATGGGAAAAACGACCTGGATATTATCCGGGGATTTTTCATACATCTCATAAGCCTGATCGCCCAGCGAAAAAATGTATTTTCTGTCCTTCATGGCAATCACATTTTTCTCACACCATATTTCATTTTTTTTCTTATCGAACACTTTTATTTCATAGGTTCCCAAATCCAGTCCATAAACATTCCTGGCCATCTTATTCCATCCCTTATTATTTACTCCTGCTTCTGCCGGAGGAATCCCTTTTCCCTCAGACTGATAAAACAATTATTGCCTATAATAATATGATCCAGCAGTTCTATGCCGATCATACTCCCCGCGCCCTGTATCCTCCGCGTTATTCTGACGTCCTCCTTGCTTGGCGTGGGATCTCCGCTTGGATGATTGTGAAGAAGCACGATTGAGACGGCGCCTCTCTGCAGTGCTTCGATGAACAGCTCCCGTGGCGAAATCAGCGCGGTGTCCACAGTTCCTGTAGAAATGTTGACCTCGCCGATCAGACGTGCACGGGTATTTAAAAGAAGAAGTTTCAGAACTTCTTTTTTCTGATGGCGCATATCCTCCATGTAATACTGCGCAATTGTATCAGGAGCTGAAAAATTCAGCCCGGAAGCTGCCGCTGCCTTTGACAGACGTTTTGCAAGTTCAGACAGACACATGATCTGTACTGCCTTCACTCTTCCGATTCCCTTTACACGAAGCAGATCCTCTCTGGTCCAACGGTGAATATTAAGAATACCGCCCTCGCTGAAATCCGGATGGAGCAGTTTCTGCGCAAGCTCCAGAGAATTTTCGCCTTTTGTCCCTGTTCTGAGCAGAACCGCCAGCAGTTCTGCATCTGTCAGGTTTTCCGCTCCATACTGTTCACATTTTTCATAAGGCCGCTCTTCGCGGTACATTTCTTTTATTGTCTTTCCTGTATTCATGCTGCATCTTTCTTATCGCTGCGGATGCCATTAATACAATGATTTATTTTAGCACAGTTTAAAAAAAGTGTATAGAGCCGTAATATTAATTTTCTGTGAATTTCCGTATAAGCACTGCTTCAGCGACCCGCATTCCATCCATGGCAGCCGAGGTAATGCCGCCTGCATATCCTGCACCTTCTCCACAGGGATACAGCCAGGGGACACTGGAGACATACTGTTCATTCCGGACAATCCGGACCGGAGATGACGTCCGGCTTTCCACACCGGAAAGAAGGGTGTCTCCGTCATCGAAACCGGGAATTTTCTTTCCCATCCTGCAGATTCCTTCGCCCAGCGACCACGCCAGCTCTTCCGGAAAAATCCGGCGGACATCTGCCAGGGTATAGCTGCCTTTGATGTTCGGCCATATCGCCCCCAAGGCGCTGCTTTTCCGGTTCAGCAGATAATCTTCCAGACGCTGCACGGGAACTTTCCCGTTCCCCGCGCGCCAGGCATTTTCCTCCAGTTCACGCTGAAACCCGATTCCCGCGAGAGGATGCGTACTTTTAAAGTCTGCCGGCGTAACTGTCGCGATAATCGCGCTGTTGGCATTTTCTCCGTCCCTGTTCCGGTAACTCATGCCGTTTACCGCCAGACGTCCCTCCTCTGAGGAAGCATTCACCACATACCCGCCCGGGCACATACAGAATGAATAAACCCCTCTTCCGTTTTCCAGCTTTTCTGCCAGTTTGTAAGATGCGGCAGGCAGCTTCCGGCCTTTGCAGCTGCCATACATATTCCGGTCAATCATTTCCTGGCTGTGCTCAACTCTTACCCCGACAGCAAAAGATTTCGCTTCCATACGGACGCCCCGGTCATACAGCATCTGGAACGTATCTCTGGCGCTGTGTCCTACTGCCAGCACAGCAGCCTCCGTCTGTATTCTCTCCTCTCCATTGATTATAAGACTGTTCTCAGCAGGCAGAATATCCGTTACCTGACAGTGGAACCGGAATTCCCCTCCCAGTTCGATAATCCGGTTTCTCATGGCTTCTACTACATCAATCAGAATATCCGTTCCGATATGAGGCTTCTGTTCCCAGAGAATATCCTCCGGAGCGCCGAAAGCCACAAATGTCTCAAGAACAAAACGATTTCTTCCTGCGGCGTCTTTTACCAGCGTATTCAGTTTTCCGTCTGAAAATGTTCCTGCACCGCCTTCACCGAACTGCACATTGGAAGACGGATCAAGAACTCCGGTCTCCCAGAACCGTTCCACATCCGCTTTGCGTTCCCGGACCGGAGCCCCCCTTTCTATGATAAGAGGGCGGCATCCTTCCATTGCCAGCAGATAAGCGCAGAACAGCCCTGCCGGCCCGCTCCCGATCACAACCGGACGCAGCTTCATATTTCCTTTTTCATAGGGCGGCACCTGATAATGTTTTTCCGTTACTTTCTGTACCCTGCCCTTTGCATGTTTCAGAACACGTGTCTCATCTGCCACAGCAAGATCAAGAGAATAGACATAATACAGCTCTGGCTTTTTCCTTGCGTCAATAGAACGCTTTCTTACAGAATATTGTTTCAGATCACATTCTCTGATCTGAAGGGTCTTTATTATTTTCTTTTTCAGCTGCTCTGCAGTATGTCCTACAGGCAGTTTCAGCTGATTGATACGAAGCATAAGTTTATCTCCTCCGGCCTTTATTTTCTTCTGTCCGGGCCGCCGCGGATCTGCCGGCCACATATCCGCTGGCCCAGGCAAACGTCAGATTATAGCCTCCGCACATGCCGTCTACATCCAGAATTTCTCCTGCAAAGTACAGTCCCGGGACATACAGGGATTCCAGAGTGTCCGGATCCACCTCTGCCGTATCCACGCCTCCGCAGCACACCTGAGCCTGTTCAAAAGAGTTGGTTCCTGTAACGGTGACTTTCATAGATTTAATCAGACGGACCAGACAGATAATTTCACCATCCGTAAGATCACCGGCTTTTTTTTCACGGGAAATCCCCGCAAGCTTTATCCACAGATCCGACAGTTTCCGATGGAACAGTCCGATCAGAAACACCCCGGCTGTTTTTTCCGGTCTTGTCTTTGCCCTGGCTCTCAAAAAAGCTGTCATCTGCTCCTGCGTAAAATCAGGCATAAAATCAAGAACCGCGTATACGTCTTTTTTTCTGTACAGCAGACGGGATGCATAGCGGCTCACCTGAAATACAGGAATTCCCGAAATCCCGTAATTTGTCAGCTGCAGTTCTCCCGTATCCCTGGCAATGCATCTGTCTCCGGTCCAGATGGACACACTTCCGTTTGCCCGGACTCCGGCAAGACTTTTGAAATAATTTTCGCCGCACCTGATCTGTACCAGAGCCGGAAGAACCGGAAGAATTCTGTGTCCCAGCTTTTTAGCCAGATCATAGCCGGAACCGTCCGAACCTGTAGAAGGCGCTGCTTTGGATCCTGCTGCAAGAATAACCCGGTCTGCCCGGATATTCCCCTGATTCGTTATTACTGTAAATTCCTTTTTCCCCGGACGGATCTCCCTGCATTCTGTTCCGGTTCTGATTTCTACCTGCAGCCGCTCCAGTTCCATGCGGAATGCATCCAGTACTGCAGAAGCCTGATCCGAATTAGGGTACAGATACC
The DNA here is from genome assembly GCA_900553885.1 of uncultured Ruminococcus sp. Classification (GTDB taxonomy): domain Bacteria; phylum Bacillota; class Clostridia; order Lachnospirales; family Lachnospiraceae; genus Mediterraneibacter. The sequence goes on along the minus strand of USFD01000019.1, from coordinate 19,590 downwards.
CGTTGCGGTTTTTTGAGTAAATTCCCAGCTGAAGAAAAAAAGAAATAATATCCTGCGCGCCGAATTTTTCTACAATTTTCCACGGAAATTCCGGTTGGTCCGAGTGATAACAGACCGGTTCCTGACAGATGTTTGTAAAATTACATCTGCCGTTTCCCGTGGACAGAATCTTTTTCCCGATCCGGTCTTTATGTTCCAGAAGGATCACGCGGGCTCCTTCCGCTGCCGCTGTTACGGCAGCCATCATACCGGAAGCTCCTGCTCCTGCTATAACCACATTTTTCATACTCTCCTCCTGTTCTCCCGGGCAGACGCCGGGCATCAGATTTGCAGCCCTTTATCCGATACAGGCCTACAGAAGATTCCGTATCTGCTCCAGACTGACGACTCCGGCGTCAACCATGCTCTGCAGAGATTTCAGAATACCGAATCTGGCATGAGCCCATGTCAGCCCTCCCTGGAAATATACAGCATAGGGAGGCTTTATGGGACCGTCTGCACTCAGCTCAATGGAAGAGCCCTGCACGAAAGCACCTGCTGCCATGATGACATCACTGTCATATCCCGGCATTGCCCACGGTTCCGGTTCCACATAACTGTCTACCGGGGCTGCTGCCTGAATTCCCTTACAAAAAGCAATTACCCCTTCCGGTGAGCCAAGAGTCACCGCCTGAATAATGTCGTGCCGCTCTTCCTTTCCGGAAGGCACAACCGGGTAGCCCAGTTTTTCATAAATATTCGCAGCAAAGACAGCCCCTTTCAAAGCTCCGCATACCACAGTAGGCGCCAGGAAAAATCCCTGGTAGAAGGATTGCATGACTCCCAGCGACGCGCCGACTTCCCTTCCCAACCCGGGAGAGGTAAGCCTGTATGCACAATTTTCGATCAGCGCTTCTTTACCGGCAATATAGCCCCCGATGGGAGCCAGCCCGCCTCCGGGATTTTTAATCAGAGAACCTACAATCATATCTGCTCCTACATCTGATGGCTCGAGCCGCTCCACAAATTCTCCGTAACAGTTATCTACCATGCAGATCACATCCGGGCGACGCTCTTTTATAAAAGAAATCAGCTCTCCGATCTCAGCTACAGAGTAACTGGGCCGTGTCTGATATCCCTTGGATCTCTGAATCGTAACAAACTTCGTCTTGTCATTTAAGGCTTTTTCTATTGCCGGATAATCAAAATAACCGTTTTCCAGAAGTTCCACCTGTCTGTAAGTAATTCCATACTCAGCCAGGGAACCGTTGGACGGACGGATTCCGATTACTTCTTCCAGGGTATCATAGGGTTTTCCCACCGGAGAAAGGAGCTCATCGCCGGGGCGCAGATTTGCCGAAAGTGCCAGTGCCAGTGCATGTGTCCCGCAGGTAATCTGGGGACGGACAAGAGCTGCCTCCGTATGAAACGCAGAGGCATAGACAGCCTCCAGCGTATCTCTCCCCTGATCGTTGTAACCGTATCCGCTGGCATACTGAAAGCAGCCTTCATTTACTCTGTTTTCCTGCATAGCCCGGATGACTTTAAGCTGATTATATTCTGCAGTCCGGTCAAATTCCTGGAAACGTTCTTTTAACTCCGCTTCTGTCTTTCGCCCCAGCTCAAGTATTTCCTTTGAGATTCCCAATTCACTGTACATATATTCTGTTGACGTAATATCCATTTTCTTTTCCCATCTTTTCTTCTTTTTATTATTTATCCTGTCCGTCTAGCCGGACGTAATCTGTCTTTCCTTCAGACAGCGCAGCATTTCCTGCAGAATTCTGCCTTCATCCTGCTGAAACTTTCCTTTGTCCATCCAGATCACATCCTGTTCGCGCTTAAACCAGGTAAGCTGACGTTTTGCGAAATGTCTGGTATCCCTTTTTATAATCCGTACAGCCTCATCCAGGGAACATTCTCCTTCCAGACAGGCATACAGTTCTTTGTAGCCCAGTCCCTGCATAGAGGTACAGGTCCGCTTTACCCCCCGGTCTCTGAGTGACCGCACTTCATCCAGGAGCCCTGCTTCCATCATGGCATCCACCCGTCTGTCGATCCGGTCATACAGACGTGCGCGGTCATCTGTCAGTACAAAATACGCATACCGGTATGGAGACTCTTTTGCCCGTTCTTTCCGGTTATGTTCTGATATCTTCTGTCCTGTCTGTCTGTAAAATTCCAGGGCCCGGATGACCCGTTTTACATTGTTCGGATGGAGGTCCCGGGCGGCCTGAGTATCCACCTGCTGAAGAAGCTGATGCAGATACTCCGTTCCTTTTTCTTCCGCGGTCTTTTCCAGTTCCCGCCGAAGCGTCATATCACCGTCATTTTCAGTAAAGTCAATATCATAAAGCAGGGCCTGAATATAGAACCCGGTTCCTCCGACGACAACAGGGATCTTGTTTCTTGAATAGATTTCCTCCGCAGCCTGTTTGGCCAGATGCTGGAATTTTACTACATTGAATTCTTCTTCCGGTTCCAGCACATCTACCAGATAATGCCTTACTCCATTCATTTCTTCCCGGCTGATTTTAGCTGATCCGATATCCATTCCCCGGTATACCTGCATGGAATCCGCGGATATAATCTCTCCGTCCACCGCTTTTGCAAGCCCGATGGATGCTGCTGTTTTTCCCACAGCCGTGGGCCCTGTCAGTATAATCAATGGTCGTTTCATCAGACAATCCTCTTAAACTTCTTTTCCAGTTCTCTTTTTGTCATTGCAATAATCGTCGGTCTTCCATGGGGACAATGATAAGGATTGTCCAGCGTCAGCAGTTCTCCGATCAGCGCATCCATCTCCTGGGCCGACAGCTTATTATTGCCCTTAACGGCTGCCTTGCAGGACATGGAAGCCACCTTTTCATCGATCAGTTCCGGTGCCATGGAAGTCGTCAGTCCGTCGGAAAGACTGTCAAGCATCTCGATAAGCAGTTCCTTCTTCGCTATGCCGAACAGATTGTCCGGAACCGCCCGCACGGCGAACTCTTCTCCGCCGAAAGGTTCGATCTCAAAGCCAATCCTTTCAAAACGGTCCATGTTCTCCTTCAGCACTTCCGCTTCCTGCATAGAAAGAGACAGAATGATCGGCGGACTTAAATACTGAGAGGTAAATTCTCTGTTTTTCATGCCTTTCAGCGTTTTCTCATACAGCACTCTTTCGTGAGCGGCATGCTGATCAATAATATACAGGCTGTCCCGGTATTCGACAAGCCAGTACGTTTCAAACACCTGTCCGATCAGCTTGTACTCAGCACGCACATCCCTCTTCAGAAAATTTTCTTCAAACAGATCAAGCTGCACCGGTTTTTCTCCGCTTTTCTTCTGTTCCGGCTGCTCTGCTTTTTCAGGCTCTTCCGGTTCCGGTTTCTTTACCGGGATATCGGAACCGTGTATCTGCTTCCGGATCCGCTCCGTCTGTTCTGCCCTGGATTGAAAAAGTTCTCCGTTTGCCGGAACTTCTGCAGAAGACGACCGCTGATGATAAGCCATCACCCGTTCACGCATTTTGCGGATAAAATAGGCTTCATCCCGGACCGGGGGAGTTTCCTCCTTCTGTACCGGTCCCTCTGGCTTTGGATTCTGTAAGCCACTGTCGCAAAGCAGCTCCGGCTCTTTCCCGGCCGGTTCGCTGCCGCCGTTTTTCGGCTTCAGCAGAAACGGGCTTCTGCTCTCTTTCCGTTCAGACAGCGAAACCGGATCCGGAACTTCTGCTTTCTGAATCAATTCCGGCTCCAGGAGCGTCCGATGTACGCCTTCAAAAACCGTATTGTACACTTCCTGCTGTTTCTGGAAGCGAAGTTCCATTTTCGTCGGATGCACGTTGATATCGATTTCGTCTCCTTTTATGTGAAAATGAAGCACCGCAAAGGGAAATTTGTGCTGCATGGAGAAATCCCGGTAAGCGTCTTCCAGTGATTTTGAAATCATAGAACTTTTTACATAACGTCCGTTTACAAAGAAGTTCTCGAAATTCCGGTTTCCCCGTGTAATTACCGGTTTGCCCAGATATCCGGATATCCCGAGCCCGTTTTTTTCATAATCAATCGGCAGCAGATTTGCGGCCACCTCTCTGCCGTAAACATTGTAGATTACGTCCTTCAGCTTTCCGTTGCCTGAAGTGCGCAGTTTTTCCTGTCCGTTATTTAAAAACAGAAAACTCACTTCAGGATGCGACAGGGAGAGCCTGGTCATAAGGTCCTGAATATGTCCCGCTTCTGTCATAGGCGTCTTCAGAAATTTCCTTCTTGCGGGCACATTATAGAAAAGCTGCCTGACCACAAAGCTCGTTCCTCTGGAAGCTCCGGTATCTTCAAGAGCCAGCTCTTTTCCGCCTTCAATTACGTATTTTGTCCCGAACCGGGCATCCTCTGTTTTTGTTACCAGCTCAGTCTTCGTCACTGCAGCGATACTGGAAAGAGCCTCTCCCCGGAATCCCAGGGAAGAGATGGCGGCAAGATCCTCCACTGTCCGGATCTTACTGGTTGAGTGACGGAGAAAGGCTTTCCGCACTTCATCCCGGGGGATGCCGCAGCCGTTATCTGCAACCCGTATAAAAGAGATGCCGCCGTCCCGGATTTCCACGGTTACAGAATCTGCTCCTGCATCTATGGCGTTTTCCACCAGTTCCTTGACTACGGAAGCCGGCCGTTCTATTACCTCTCCGGCGGCAATCTTATCAACTGTTATCTGATCCAGCACCTGTATATGGGGCATGGCGCTCTCCTTTCTGTTCTCAGAATTACCATCTGTTTTTCAGCTTATTCTGAAGACGGTATATCGTATTCAGCGCATCAATGGGAGTCATATTTCCCACATCAATATTTTTCAGTTCCTCCAGAACATCGTCATCCTTAACTGTATCAAAAAGCGACATCTGGGCAATATCCACTTCATCATATCTGCGGGTTTTCTGCTTTTTCTTTGTGGTCCGCTCCTTTGCCGCTATCTCACTGACCTTTGCCGTAATATCTTCATTGCTCAGTTCTTCCACAATTTCCTTGGCCCGCTCAATGACCAGATCCGGAACTCCGGCCAGTTTTGCAACCTGGATCCCGTAGCTTTTATCTGCACCGCCCTTTACAATTTTTCTCAGGAAGACAATATCGTCCCCTTTTTCCTTTACAGCGATACAGTAATTATTTACATTGCTGATCTTTCCTTCCAGTTCTGTCAGTTCATGATAATGCGTGGCAAATAAGGTCTTCGCGCCCAGAAGCCGGCTGTCACTGATGTATTCAACTACTGCCCAGGCAATGGACAGTCCGTCAAACGTACTTGTTCCCCTTCCAATCTCATCCAGAATAAGCAGACTTCTGGATGTGGCGTTGCGCAGAATATTGGCTACCTCCGTCATTTCCACCATAAATGTACTCTGTCCCGAGGCAAGATCGTCGGAGGCACCCACTCTGGTAAAAATCCTGTCCGACAGTCCGATATCCGCCTTCGATGCAGGGACAAAAGAACCGATCTGCGCCATAAGCGCAATCAGGGCAGTCTGACGCATATAAGTGGATTTTCCCGCCATGTTCGGCCCTGTAATGATGGAAATCCGATGCTTTTTATCATCCAGATATGTATCATTTGCAATAAAAGTTCCGTTTGGAATCATACGCTCCACAACCGGATGCCGGCCGTCTTTAATATCAATGACACCTTTTTCATTAATATTCGGACGGACGTATCCGTTGCGCTCTGCTACAAGGGCAAGCGACGCAAGGGTATCCAGACTGGCCACCGCCTTTGCCGTACGCTGGATCCGCTCCACCTGGGACGCGATCTGATCCCGGACGCCGCAGTAGAGCTCATATTCCAGTGCGTACAGCTTATCTTCTGCGCCGAGAATCATATCCTCCAGTTCTTTCAGCTCCGGCGTAATATAGCGTTCTGCATTCGCCAGCGTCTGTTTACGCGTATAGTAATCCGGTACCATTGATTTATAGGAATTGGTCACCTCCAGGTAATATCCGAACACCTTGTTATACTTTATCTTCAGATTTTTAATCCCGGTTTTTTCCCTCTCTTCGTTTTCCAGTTTCGCAAGCCAGTCTTTTCCGTCCGATTTTGCCCTCCTAAGCTTGTCAACCTCCTCATTGTATCCGTCCCGGATAATATTTCCTTCCTTCATGGCAATGGGCGGTTCATCCCGGATCGCACTCTTAAGCAGCGTACAGAGATCCTCCAGGGAATCCATATCCTGATAAATCTCTTTGAGCAGTCCGGACTGCATTTCTTCCAGAAGATACCGCACAGGAGGGAGCATCTCCAGCGAAGTTTTAAACGCAGTCAGATCCCGGGGATTTGCTGTGCCATATGTGATTTTGGTAAGCAGACGCTCCAGATCGTAGACCGGAGACAGATACTCCCTGATCTCCTCCCTGGAAATCGCCTGTTCTTTGAGCTCTTCCACAGCATCCAGGCGAAGTACAATCTCCTTTTTATCTATCAGCGGCTGCTCCACATATTTTCTCAGCATCCGGGCGCCCATAGCCGTTTTGGTCTTATCCAGAACCCAGAGCAGAGATCCCCTCTTCTGCTTTTCTCTCAGGGTTTCACACAGCTCCAGATTTCTTCTCGTAGCACTGTCGAGAAGCATATATTTTCCCGTCACATAAGGGGTGATGTGAGTCAGATTGGAAAGGGAGTTTTTCTGGGTTTCCAGCAGGTACTGAAGAAGTGCGCCTGCGCTGATAATCCCGCAGTCATAATCCTCCAGTCCCAGTCCCCCGAATCCTGACACATGAAAATGTTCCAGCAGTTTTTCTCTGCAAAGGGAATCGTCAAAATACCAGGACTCCAGAGAATAGATGGTTGTGCCAAACCTGTCTTTCAGGCCGTCCAGATCCATGCCGCTCATGTAAAACGCTTCGTTGCAGATGATTTCCGCCGGCACAAATCTGCTGATCTCATCCAGCAGCCGGCTGCTGTCCGGAAGTTCTGTAACAAGATACTCTCCCGTGGAGATGTCAGCCACTGAAATACCGTACCGGTCCGCAATATAGACAATACACATAATATAATTATTTTTCGTCTCATCCAGCGCCTGTGTATCAACATTTGTACCGGGAGTGACAATCCGCACGACTTCTCTTTTTACTATTCCCTTGGCCTGCTTCGGATCTTCCATCTGCTCGCAGATAGCCACTTTATATCCTTTTGACACAAGTTTATTCAGGTATCCCTCTACCGCATGATATGGGACGCCGCACATGGGAGCCCGTTCCTCCTGGCCGCAGTTTTTCCCTGTCAGAGTGATTTCCAGTTCCCTGGACGCAGTCAGTGCGTCGTCAAAGAACATTTCATAAAAATCGCCTAACCGATAGAACAGAATGCAGTCCTGATACTGGGATTTTGTCTCCATATATTGTTTCATCATTGGTGTTAATTCAGCCACATTCCTACTCCTTTTTCTATTGTTTCTCTCCTGCCTGAAGAGTATTCCAACTGTTATATTCCATTATCTGTTGTCTGCTTTACTAGATTATCACAAAAAAACAGCTGCTTCAAGCAGACAGCTTTCCCGTATCCGGGAAAAAATCCCGTTTTCAGATTACATGAAATTCCGGACGTTCCTCCCCGTAAATGAAGCAAAGCGTATATCCGCTCAGCACAATTCCGGCTGCGCAAAGGCCGGAAAAAATAATAATAAAAGGGAGGCAGATCTGTCCCATAAGCTGAAAGGGAAGTCCCGTATAGTCCCATACATTCCAGCCCAGGAACTTATTGACAATTATTCCCGTAATAAACTCGCAGGCAGTCACAAAAATAATGCACCGGCCCACCTGTTTCCAGAGCGGCTCTCTCCAGTGGGTCCATATGCCTTGCTGGGCACAGAAGATCAGACAGATTCCTCCCAGCAGGAACATAGTCCAGTGGGAAAATCCCCGGAATATCATTTCAAATCCGTAATAAACCGTCCCGCCTGTAACAAGCAGAAACAGATACTCGCTGAGTTTTTTCATAAAAAACCGTCCTCTCCATGTATTTTGAACGTCTTATACATAGTCTGGACGGTTTTTCATCATTTATTAGTGGCAGTTTATGCCCGCTCTCCCAGATAATAAAAGCCTCTGCATTCTTTCAGGCTGACCGGAACCAGGCTGCCGATCATAGACGCATCTCCCGGAAAATGAACCAGAAGGTTATTGCTCAGCCTTCCTGTAACAAGTGAAGGATCCTGATCGTTTACACTCTCGACAAGTACAGTCTGAACGGTTCCCTGGTGTACTGCACAGGTCTGAGCGGCGATATCCTGAACTTCTTTCAGCAGTCTGTCAAACCGGTCTTTCACTACCGCCGGATCGACCTGATCCTCCATAACAGCAGCAGGAGTTCCTGTTCTCTTTGAATAGATAAATGTAAATGCGCTGTCATACCGCACTTTGCGCACCACATCCAGGGTATCCTGAAAATCCTCTTCTGTTTCTCCCGGAAATCCTACGATAATGTCTGTTGTAAGGGAAATATCCGGTATAGCTTCCCGTATTTTCCTGACCAGATCAAGATACTGTTCTTTTGTATATCTGCGGTTCATTTTCTGAAGGATCCGGGTACTTCCGGACTGAACCGGCAGGTGAAGATGCCTGCATATTTTTTCAGACTGTGCCATGACCTGTATCAGTTCGTCTGACAGATCTTTCGGGTGGGATGTCATAAAGCGGATCCGCTTCAGCCCGTCAATTTTTTCCACTTCTTTCAGCAGCTGGGCAAAGCTCACAGGATTCTCCAGCGTCTTGCCGTAGGAATTGACATTCTGTCCCAGCAGCATCACTTCTACGACACCGTCTGCAACCAGACGTTCAATTTCCCGGATAATGGCCTTTGGTTCACGGCTCCTCTCGCGGCCGCGCACATATGGCACAATACAGTAGCTGCAGAAGTTATTGCATCCGAACATAATATTCACTCCGGATTTGAAGGAATATTTTCTCTCCACCGGCAGATCTTCGACAATCTGATCCGTATCTTTCCAGATATCAATCACCATGCGTCCGGACTCCATACGTGTATTCAGCAGTTCTGCAAATTTATAGATATTGTGGGTTCCGAAAATCAGATCTACAAAGTGATAACTCTTTTTCAGCTTTTCCACCACCTGGGGTTCCTGCATCATGCAGCCGCACAGAGCGATCATCATATGTGGATTCTTCTTCTTTGCTCTGCCCAGCTGCCCCAGCCGGCCGTATACTCTCAGATTTGCATTTTCCCGGACCGTGCATGTATTATAAATCACAAAATCCGCCTTTTCTTCCTCTTCCGCCTCCACATAGCCGATCTTTTCCAGAATACCGGTAAGTTTTTCCGAATCCCGGGCGTTCATCTGACAGCCGAATGTGGTGACACAGAAAGTAAGAGGCCTTCCTGCCTCTTTTTTCATTTCTTCCAGATGTTTCCTGGCTCTCTCTATAAAATAATACTGTCTTTCCGGTTCCGCAGCCGGAATTGCGGAATACAGCTCCTCTGTCTTAACTTTACTTTTTTCCATTCTTCTTTTCCTTAAAGTATGTATTTTTATTCCTATTTATATAAACTGGTTCCTTCCCGCATCATATGTATAATCGATGGAGGCCAGTTTTTCTGTCAGTTCCCTTCTGCTGATCTGCATGTCCTCGCACATTTCATCCAGCGAAGGGTAAAAATCCCTCAGTTTTGTATTCACCACACCCAGAAGTATAACCGGGTCTCCGGGAAGTCTGTTCTCCATTTTTGCTCCTCACTTTTTCTCTGAAAAATCTCTGTTTTCAGCTATTCTGCTATTACGACGGAAGTTTTCCCTTTTTCCCGTATTTTTCTCCGAGATTAACAATTGTTCCGTCTTTTTCTTCTATGTCTATATTATTGAGCTGACCGCGCAGATTTCGTCTTACCAGTTCAAGATACTCCGCCCGGAGTACTTTCTGTTCTTTTTTTTCAGCCTCGGTCAGCCCTTCTGCTTTTGATTTTCTGTATAATTCATTAATCCTGTTTATCTTCTGTTTATCCATACCTGTTTCCTTTCAGACAATAATTCAGCTCGAATAGTTTTCAAGAAATGCATACAGCTCTTCTGCCGTAGCGATATATTTTCCCGCTGATATTTCCTGCTGTACTTCCTCGGGAAGATCAGTCAGAAGAATATCCGTCAGTTCATAAATTGTAGTCCGGTCGCTCAGATAGACGGCTACATATCCCTGAAGCTGGCCAAGCCAGTATCCGCTTTCCTCTTCTTTTTCTTCCTGAACCGCCTCGCCCTCTGCGGTAATACTCTCCGTAGATGTTTTCTCTTCCGCGGCAGCTGCCTGCCTGTCCATCACATGGCGGTAACTGATCTGATAACCGGCCGCAAGGAGAGCTGCAATCAGCAGGAATCCAGCCAAAAGGCCAATCACATATTTTGTCTTCATCAGGATCCTCTCCTTTTTTAGTAACAGTATTGGCCTTTTTTCTGTTTCTTATTCAAAAATGTAATTCTGTCTATCTCTCTGCCGGCAGAAGATTCAGCCGTTTACAGAGACGGAGAAGTCTTGCCCCCATAGGCAGGGCTTCGATGTCATCTTCCGATAATGTTCCGATTTTTAATACAATTACAAAATATACCACAACAGCAGCCAGAATTGCTATGACCGTAGGAATATATCTGCCTCCGATCAGCAGATCCATTACCAGATGAACAGCATATGCCACCACTCCCATTACCAGAGCCGCAATCAGTGGTTTTACAAATGTATGTACAATATTTACCCGGAATCCGCATACTTTTCTGATCTTTCTCTGATTCAGATAACACATGCACAGGGCGAATATAATATTACTGCATACCAGCGCGTATACGTTCATTCTGAATACAGTCATCATAACTATAAACGCCGCCAGATGGATTACCAGAGAGATTCCCGCATTTTTCGCCGGGCTGGACATATGATTCAGTCCATGCAGAACGGAATTTGATACGGAAGACCAGCCGTACAGGACGACAACGGCAGCGCCCAGCATAAGAAGATTGGCAGGAGTGGCGCTGGCATCATTATACAGCAGCACCATCAGCGGAGAGGCCAGCGCAATAAAGCCGACACCGCATGGAATGGTCAGGAACATAGTCAGCCGGATTGTCTGATCAATTTTGTAGTGTACCTGTTTTCTTGTCCCGGCAGTTACCACCGCTGTCAGACTTGGTACAATAGAAGCACTGAGGGCGTATGGAATCGCCATCGGCACATTGATCAACGTATCATATTTTGCTGTATAAATTCCCTGCAGAGCCATATATTCCTGCTCCACATATCCCTGGGCATCCATAATATGGTTAAAAATTGTCAGGTCAAGGATCTGGTTAATATTATAAACCGCTGTACTTAATATAACCGGCACTGCGGTAAAAATAAGCACCTTCAGAATATGGGAATAGCTTTCCCTTCCCCTGGAGCGGTCCCGTTTCAGCTGTCTCCTGATATTGCCCTTGTACAGCCAGACCACAAATATAAGAAACAGGAGTCCTGCCAGTGCCCCGGAAACGGTTCCGATGGTACTGCCGGCCGCGCCGTATGCGGGCCCCAGCAGTTCTTCCCCCGCCTTTTTGCCGGCGCGGGTTCCGATCCCGAAAAGGATACTGGCTCCCACAATGCTGACCACCGCATTGACCAGCTGTTCGATAATCTGTGAGATGGCGGTAGGCACCATCGTATTCAGTCCCTGAAAATATCCTCTCAGCACCGCCATAACCGCCACAATAAAAAGCCCGGGTGCCAGAACTTTCAGCGCATATACGCTCAGAGGAGACTTCATCACGTGTTCAGAGATCGCTCCCGCGCCGAAAAAAATGGCAAGCGTAATAATCAATCCTACAATAAACGCAAATACCAGAGAACACATAAACACCCGGAAAGCATTTCTGCGTCTTCCTGAAGCGACTCTCTCGGAAACGAGCTTGGACACTGCCGTAGGCAGGCTGTAAGAAGAAAGCATCAGCGCCATTGCATAGACCTGATACGCATATCCGTAAAATCCATTTCCTTCATCCCCCAGTATATTCGCCAGCGGCACGCGGTATACAACACCTATTACTTTGGTGATCACCGCAGCGGCAGCCAGAATAGCGCCCTGAACGAGATAATCATCTTTTTTCTGTTTTCTGTTTGTATGTGATTCCGACATATCAGTCCTCCTCGGTTTTATCCCAATGCAGCCTTAATAAACAGTTACCGCAGAATATTGACTTTTTCCATGATTCCACGCTGACGTTCCTCCATCAGCAGTCTGTCCTCTTCCTCCATGTGATCATATCCAAACAGGTGAAGCATACTGTGTGCGATCAGAAACGCATACTCCCGCAGCGGCGTGTGGCCGTATTCCTCCGCCTGTGCCAGCACTTTATCTTTTGAAATAACAATGTCTCCCAGCATCAGCTCACCCGTCTCCGGATTGAACGCATCCCCCGGCTCCTTTTCCAGCCACGAAAAATCCCCTGGCCGGCTGTATTCCAGCATGGGAAAAGAAAGAACGTCTGTAGGACGGTCCAGCCCCCGTGCAGAGCAGTTAAGTTTTCTCACTTCCTCGTCTGTTGTAAGCAGGAGACTGACCTCTGCTTCATAAGGGCAGTTCTCATATTCCAGAGCCGCCTCAATTACTTTTCCGGCAATCTCTTCCGCATTAAAAGGCAGGGTAACTGCACCCTCCTCTTCTATAAAGATGCTCATACCTTTCTCCTTCTGCTGTTCTTCTGTCTTGCTGTATTCTTTTCGTATTCTTCGTAAGCCTTTACAATCTTCTGTACAAGAGGATGGCGGACAACATCTTTGCTGGTCAGTGTACAGATGCTGATCCCTTCGATCCCTTTTACAACCTTTTCCGCAACATCAAGACCGGATACCGCTCCGGATGGCAGATCCTTCTGCGTGGAATCTCCGGTAATAACAACTTTGGAACCAAATCCGATTCTTGTCAGAAACATTTTCATCTGTGCAGGCGTTGTATTCTGAGCTTCATCCAGAATAATAAATGCATTATCCAGCGTCCGTCCGCGCATATAGGCAAGGGGCGCCACCTCAATCAGCCCCTTTTCTGAGTTTTTCAGAAAGCTCTCGGCACCCATAATCTGATACAATGCATCGTACAGGGGACGCAGATACGGGTCGATCTTGCTCTGGAGATCCCCCGGAAGAAATCCCAGTTTTTCCCCCGCCTCAATCGCCGGTCTGGTGAGAATAATTCTCCCCACTTCATTTCGCTTAAATGCAGTAATAGCCATAGCCATGGCCAGATAGGTTTTCCCGGTTCCCGCAGGGCCCAGTCCGAAAGTAATCATCCCGTCACGGATCGAATCCACATATCGTTTCTGTCCCAGTGTTTTGGGCTTGATCGGCTTTCCCTGAAGTGTATAGCAGATCAGATCCTTGTCGATTGCCACAATTCCTTCCTCCTGGTCTTCAAATACCAGAGAAATTGCATAGTCCACATTCTGTTCTGTAATGGTATTGCCCCGCCTGGACAATTCCACAAGCTGTGTCAGGATGCGGCATACCTTCTCGACCGCCGCCTGTTCTCCGACAATCTTAAGATTTCCATCCCGGGCAATCAGCGTAACGTGAAATGTCCGCTCCAGTTTTTTTACATATGCATCAAACTGACCGAATACATTTGCTTCGTGTTCGGCCGGTATCTCAATCATCTGTTCCGTCAGACTCATCCGATTCTTTCCTTTCAACAATTAAAATCTCCGTATCTGCCTCTTCTGTAATTCTTTCATTCAGATATAAAGTACCTGAGGCAGATGCGGAATTCTGATCCAGTTGTATTTTAACATTATTTTCTTTTATTTGAATACCTTTTTCTTCCAATTCCTCACAAAAAAGAGCAAAATCTGCACTTAATTTCTGCCGTATTTCCTCCCGGGTATACTTTTCCGTCCTGAAAGAATAGGATTTTGCGGTTTTTGCGCCCCAGGAAAAAGGCAGATAAAAATTCTCGCCAAGTCTGATCTGCTGCTCTTCTGTAAGAATTTCACTGTATTCGTACCGGTTTTTCAGACTGCCCACAGAGACCGTCCATCCGAAGATCCGCACAAATCCCTGCCGGCTTTCTTTCCCGTCATATACTTTTTCCTGGCGGGTCAGAGGCATCGTATTTTTGTATTCCATTTGCGTGTCAGCATAAATATCCGCATCTGACTGTTCATACTGGTAGCCCGTTACTTCTCCGCTGTCATTGAGCACCTCAATTCTTCCGCAGACAAGGATATCTCCCTTTTTGACTGTATCTCCCGCATGAACCTGAGGAACGCCGGAGCGGGTTACAATTTCAGTAATCACGCCGTCTTCAGAAGCTACCAGATCTGTGGGATGTGTCTCCTGTGTCCCGGTTTCCTGTCCGTCCTCCCGGAAAGTATCCTCATTTTCTTTAATCTGGATTTTCAGTCTGCTTCCGTCAATGGATGCAGATACCCAAACGATATCATTATATTCCTTTCGAATCGCTTTTACAATACCCTGACAGTCAACACGGCTTTTCAGCATAAACGGAGACACATTTTCCGAGGCAAGGAAATCTGTCAGTGTGGAATCTGTCCATTTCTCATTTCCCTCAAAATGAATATCCCATATAAATACAGAGTAGCATTTCAGCAGCAGTGCACACAGGATCATTCCCGCAAAAAAAAGTCTGTGTTTCCGATACCGGCGGAGAAAAAAAGGAAGGCCGATGCGTCTGACTATACAGATTCTTGTGTGTGTTTTTCTGGCCAGCGGACGGACTTTCCTGAAGCCGGAAACAGACATATACATTTCATAGGCGTCTTCTGCCGGAGTAAGTCCCCAGATATAAATTCCATGATAGCAGCACATATTCAGAAACCGTTCCGGAGAGTATCCCTCCACCCGGATTCTGACATACCCTTTCAAGCAGCGGATCAGCGAACGGATCAATCCCCTCTCCTCCCATCATTGAACTCAATGCTGTCAATTATACCTGTTATTTTCATTTCGTCATTTGTATAATACTCAATATTCAGTCTTTTTCCTGTCAGCCGCAGCTGACCTTCCTTCGTCTGCAGCCTCATAAGGCAGTCTGTATATTCTATGATCCCCCGGTAATTTTCAACACATACTTCTGACACACCCGTAATTGTAATTATAGATGCTCCGAGCACAACATCCCTGGGCATACTTGCAGCCGACGCAAGTCTCTCTCTGATCTGTTCCCTTTCCATAAAAACGCCACACATACGCTTTTTATAACCAGTATATGTGCAGCGTCTTTTCTCTTATTCCTTTTTCTTTTCCAACATATCGGCACCAGGCACTTATTCGATTACCGCTTTAATAAGCGGCTCTTCCGGCGGCCTTACATCAGAAAACTCAAAGCAGGCCGCCAGTTTCTTCCCAGCTTCTGCCAGACGGTTCCTGTCATTTGCATGAAGGACAGCAAGAGTTTCTCCCTTCTTTACGTAATCTCCCTTTTTCCGGTTCAGCACCAGGCCTACGGACAGGTCAACCGGACTGTCCTTTGTCTCTCTTCCGCCGCCAAGCAGAAGGCAGACCTTTCCCACTTCTTCTGTATGAATATCACTGATATACCCTTCCCCGGGAGAAAGCAGCGGTTCCTGAAATGCCGCCTGCGGCAGCCGTTCCGGATGAACCGCATCTTCCGGATCTCCGCCCTGCGCCCGGATAAACTCCCGGAAGGTCCAAAATGCCTTCCCGCTTTTGAGAGAGTCTTTCAGCATACACGCAGCCTCTTCCGGCGTTTCTGCCTTTCCTGCCTTAACAGCCATGAAGGAACCCAGTACCAGTACCAGCTCTTCCAGATCTTTCGGACCTTTTCCCTGCAAAGTGAGAATGGCTTCTTTCACTTCCAGTGCATTTCCTACCGCATATCCCAGAGGCTGATCCATATCGGAAATAACTGCTGTCATATCTTTGCCGGCCAGTTTTCCTATACTGACCATCTCTTCTGCAAGCGCCCTGGCATCTTTCAGGCTTTTCATAAAAGCGCCGTCCCCGGTTTTCACATCCAGTACAATAGCATCTGCTCCCGAGGCCAGCTTTTTGCTCATTATACTGGCCGCGATCAGAGACATCTGATCAACCGTTCCGGTAACATCGCGAAGCGCGTACAGTTTTTTATCGGCAGGAGCCAGATTGGCAGTCTGACCTGCAACCGCAATATGAATTGTATTTACATTATGCACAAACTGTTCCGGAGTCAGACTTACGGAAAACCCTTTAAAACTTTCCAGCTTGTCGATTGTACCTCCGGTATGCCCCAGCCCCCGGCCGGACATTTTTGCCACCGGAACGCCGACAGATGCGGCCAGCGGAGCCAGTACAAGAGATGTCTTATCGCCCACGCCTCCGGTACTGTGTTTGTCAACTTTAATCCCGCGTATCCCGGAAAGATCCAGCATATCTCCACTGTGTGCCATAGCCAGCGTCAGCTCTTTTGTCTCTTCCGCAGTCATACCCACAAAGCAGATCGCCATCAGCATTGCAGACATCTGATAATCAGGGATTCTTCCGGCGGTATATTCGCGGATCATCCACCGGATCTCTTCTTCTGACAGAACATGTCCTCTTTTTTTCTTTACAATCAGGTCACACATATTCATAAAAGATGCCACCTTCCTTTCCCGCTTCTCTTCGAAGGATTAATAATCCAGGCAGGCTCTTTCTGTCACATAGGGGCGCACATAGGTATCCGCCACTGCCACATGGGCCGGATGAGATCCGTATACGGCAATATCCTCCGCCTTTTCCATAACGCTTACAAGCGCAATATCATGTGTGCTGGAGGAAAGCGGTTCATCCACAAAATTCATCTCCAGAAGTCCCGGCACCTTGCCTACCAGGGCGGTCAGATTCTCCTTCATAGCTGCTTTAAGCTCCGCTTTTTTCTCCTCCGGAATTTCCGGTTTAAACTTCCACATTACAATATGATGTACCATAATACCTATCTCCTTTTTATCATTTTATATTTTTTCACAGTTTCTGTTCCGTTTCCGGATTCCGCCCTCTCAGCCTCTGATAATAGAATCTCAGTTTTCCCACAAGAATAGTCAGATATCTGAGCACTGGTTCTGTAGCAATCGCGAAAACCACAAACAGCATGATACATCCCTTTGTCATTCCCGTTATGGCAAACAGATCATTCAGATAAATGCTGCAGAACAGAAGGCCTGCAATACATCCGCAGAGAATCACTGTGCGAAGTACATTCAACGGCGCGCTGATCTTGTACAGGATCATAAAACCTACAATTGCCAGCAGCATAGTGGCTGCTGTTGATATGTCGGTGGATCCCACATGGAACGTCTGTCCGAATATCACCAGCGATCCGACCGCCAGTGCATCTGTAATGGCAGCCGGCAACGCCTTCAGAAATACATTGGTAAGAAAATGTCCTTTGATCCTGTTCTTGTTCGGTTCCAGTGCCAGGAAAAAAGCAGGAACGCCGATGGTAAACATGCTGATCAGTGAAATCTGGGACGGCTCCAGCGGATACGTAAACATAAATACCACCGAAATCAGACTGAGCAGGAAAGAAAAGATATTTTTTACAAGAAACAGCGTGGCTGACCTCTGAATATTATTTACAACTCTTCTTCCCTCAAGCACAACCTGGGGCATACATGAAAAATCGGATTCCAGCAGCACCAGCTGGGAAGCCTGGGCTGCCGCCTCGCTTCCGGAAGCCATTGCAATACTGCAGTCTGCATCTTTCAGGGCCAGTACATCATTGACACCGTCTCCGGTCATTGCAACTGTATGGCCTGCCTCTTTGAGAATCTGTACAAACTTTCTCTTCTGATTCGGGGTAACACGTCCGAACACCGTATTTTCGAGCACCGCATCCCGCATCTTTTCTTCGCTGTCCAGTTCCGAGGCATCCGCATAGTTCTCGGCATTTACAATTCCCGCCTGTTTTGCGACTCTTGAAACTGTAACCGGATTATCTCCGGAAATTACTTTCACCTCAACTCCCTGTTCCGCAAAATAGCGGAAGGTTTCCTCCGCCGCTTCTCTCACCGGATTTGCCAGAAGGAGGAAAGCAAGGGGAGTAATCCCGTGCTTAAGAGGCCTGCCGTCAATCTCCCCGTCGTATTCGCCGAATACAAGCACCCGGGCCCCGGTGGCAGCATGCTCTGTAATTTTCTCCGCATAGTCCTCGTATTTTTCCCGAAGGACAAACTCCGGGGCGCCCAGCACATACGCTCCGTGAGTAAATGTAACACTGCTGTATTTAGTAGCTGAGGAAAATCCGGTTTTGGAAACCGGCCTTTCTCCTGTTGAAGACTGAAAATACTCCTTCACAGCAGCCATTGTGATATTATCTTCATCCATGGCCGCGGCAAAATCTCCAATCATCATATTCAGAGGCGGCAAAGTATCGGAATCGTACAGATCTGTCGGAATAACATCCTGTACTTTCATGGTATTCTCCGTTATCGTTCCGGTCTTATCCACACAAAGGACATCAACCCGGGCCAGAGTCTCGATGCATTTCATATCGTGCAGCAGAACCTTTTTACTGGCAAGGCGGACCGAACTGACCGCCAAAGCTACACTGGCAAGCAGATACAGTCCCTCCGGGATCATTCCGATCACCGCAGCCACCATAGAAGTGATGCTGTCCCGGAATCCGTCATGCTGAACAAAGAATGCCTGCCAGAACAGAACAAGTCCTATGGGAATTATGGCGATACCTACCCATTTTACCAGTTTGTCAAGGGACCGGATCATCTCCGACTGTTCACCTTCCTGCATCTCTTTCGCCTGAAGAGTCAGTTTGGAAATATAGGAGTCTTCCCCCACTTTGTCCAGTCTTGCGTGGCACTGTCCGGATATAATAAAACTTCCGGACATCAGCTTATCCCCTCTCCTCTTTGTAATCTCATCTGCTTCTCCAGTCAGAAGCGATTCATTAACCTGTACTTCGCCTGCACAGACTTCCGCATCCGCGCAGACCTGGTTTCCGGCCCGGAATATAACAATATCATCCAGAACAAGCTGCTCTGCATCGACAACATGTTTTTGGCCGTCACGGACAACTGTGGCATGAGGCGCATTGAGCATGGTCAGCTTATCCAGCACCTGTTTTGCCCGGATCTCCTGTATGATTCCGATCAGCGTATTGGCTATAATTACCGGAAGAAAGGTAAGATCCCGAAAAGATCCGACCAGGCAAAGCATCACGGCAAGCACTGCAAAGATCAGGTTGAAATACGTAAATAGATTTTCTCTTATAATGTCGTTTACTGATTTTGACGGGGGCTCTACCGCACGGTTTGTCCAGCCGTGAAGCCAGTGTTCCTGGACCTGTGCTCCGGTAAGTCCCGATCTGTAATCCGGTTTATATCGGGTCGTCTCTATTCTTCGTGGTCTCTGTACTTCTGAACTGTTCTGTTTTTTTCTCAATGGCATATCAGTCTGTCTCCTCTGTCAGCATTTTATCCATATCCTGATTATCTCTCTTCTTCCCTGTCATGTCAATCTATAAAACCTGATCCATAACTCTTTGGCCGATCACTCTGCCTGCCAAAGGGGCTGTCGCACTAAATAATTAGTGCGGCAGCACTTTTTTTGCAAAGAATAAGAGCCAGGTCTGTGCAAGGCCTGGCTCTTGGTGTAAAATTTATTTATG
>USFD01000018.1 GCA_900553885.1 uncultured Ruminococcus sp. | reverse complement strand
GCAAAGAAAAAAGAAGAAGCGAGAGCTTATCCGAGAAAGGGTTTCATAACCCCATTGGTGCCTTTCGCAGAAAGGTGGTTTATAGATATGGCAGTCACAATCAGGGAACAGCTTGAGGAACGGGAAGTGGAATACTTAAGCCCCTATGCCGTTTTGAGCAGGAATTCCAGGGGCAGACAGAGAGAGGAGCCGCAGTGTGATATCCGTCCGGTGTTTCAGAGGGACCGGGACAGGATTCTGCACTGCAAGGCATTTCGGAGACTGAAACAGAAGACCCAGGTATTTCTCCTCCCAAAGGGAGATCATTACAGAACGAGACTGACACATACACTGGAAGTTTCTCAGAATGCGAGAACCATAGCAAAGGCGCTGCGCCTCAATGAAGATCTGGTAGAAGCGATTGCTCTGGGACATGACCTGGGGCATACCCCTTTCGGACATGCCGGTGAAAAGGCCCTGAATCATGTATATCATTTTCAGCATCAGAAACAGAGTCTGCGTGTTGTGGACTGCATTGAGAAAGAGGGGCGCGGCCTGAACCTTACCTGGGAAGTGCGGGACGGTATCCTGAATCATCAGACTTCCGGCACTCCCCATACGCTGGAAGGACAGGTGGTGAGACTGTCCGATAAAATTGCCTACATTAACCACGATATGGATGATGCCATACGGGGAGGAATACTGACAGAAGAAGACATTCCTGCGGATATAAGAGAAGTGCTGGGCAATTCCTGCAAGACCCGTCTCAATAAGATCGTGCACGATGTGATTACAAACAGCATGGGGCAGCCCGGGATACGAATGTCCCCGCAGGTGGGACAGGCCATGTCTGATCTCAGACGGTTTATGTTTGAAAATGTCTATCTGAATCCCCGGGCCAAAGGGGAAGAGGAAAAGGCCATACATATGATTGAACAGCTTTTTGAATATTGCGTCGGGCATCCGGAAGTTCTTCCGCAGCAGTTCAGAGACGCTCTGTTCCGGGGAGAAACCAGTAAAGAGCAGATTGTATGCGACTATATAGCCGGAATGACGGATTCCTATGCAGTAAAAAAATTCCAGGATTATTTTATTCCGGAATCATGGAAAAAATAAAAGGAAAGAAAAAGGTTTTGTCGAATATATAATATAGAGTGTTCTTTTAGGCCAGTATATATGGAACAGCGTGGAGGAAGACATGTACTATTCAGACGAACTGATTGAAGAGATAAGAACAAGAAATGATATAGTAGATGTAATATCCGGTTATGTCCGGCTTCAGAAAAAGGGAAGTTCATATTTCGGGCTGTGCCCGTTTCATAATGAAAAGTCGCCTTCTTTTTCCGTAAGCAGACAGAAACAGATGTATTACTGTTTTGGATGCGGAGCAGGAGGAAATGTATTTACCTTTCTTATGGAGTATGAAAATTTTTCTTTTGTGGAAGCGGTAAAGTATCTGGCGGACCGGGCGGGGATCGCTCTCCCGGAGCGGGAATACTCAAAAGAGGCAAAAGAAAGAGCAGATTTGAAGTCGTCGATACTTGAGATAAATAAGCAGGCGGCAAAGTACTTTTATGTGCAGCTCAAATCCGAACGCGGGACACAGGCCTATACATATCTGAAAAACAGAGGACTGTCAGACAGTACAATTACAGCCTTCGGGCTGGGATATTCCAACAAGTACAGTGATGATCTGTACAAATATCTCAGAGGACGGGGATACAGCGAGGATCTGATCCGGCAGGCCGGACTGATTAACACAGATGAGCGGCAGGGCGTCTATGACAAGTTCTGGAACAGAGTGATTTTTCCGATTATGGACGTAAACAGCCGGGTGATCGGATTCGGCGGAAGAGTGATGGGCGATGCCAAGCCCAAGTATCTGAATTCTCCCGAAACACCGGTGTTCGATAAAAGCCGGAATCTGTACGGCCTGAATCGCGCAAGAACATCCAGAAAGCCATATTTTCTTCTTTGTGAAGGCTATATGGATGTGATTTCTCTGCACCAGGCAGGATTTACAAATGCTGTAGCTTCTCTGGGTACAGCGCTTACCACCGGACATGCCTCTCTGATCAAACGCTATGTAAAGGAAGTTTATCTGACCTATGACAGCGATGAAGCCGGAACCAGGGCGGCTCTTCGGGCAATCCCCATACTTAAGGATGCGGGAATATCAGCGAAGGTTATCCGGATGGATCCCTATAAAGATCCGGATGAATTTATCAAGAATCTGGGAAAAGAAGAGTATGAAAAACGGATTCAGAATGCCAGAAACGGATTCCTGTTCAGCCTTGAAATGCTGGAGAAGGACTACGATATGGCATCGCCGGAGGGAAAAACCGATTTCTTCCGGGAGACGGCGAGACGTCTTCTGGAGTTTGAGGACGAGCTGGAAAGGAATAACTACATAGAGGCGGTAGCTTCCGCCTATAAGATCAGCAGAGACAGTCTGACTAAGCTGGTAACCAAAACAGCTGTAAGTTCCGGAATGGCCAGACCGGTGCAGCGTCCCAGAAAAGCGGAGAAAAATGAGAAGCCGAAGGAAGACGGCATTCTTACCTCTCAGAAAGCGCTGCTTACATGGATGATCGAGAGCGAAAAGGTCTTTGACAGTATCAGCAGCTATATCAGCCCGGATGACTTTACCGGAGAGATTTACCGTAAGGTGGCGGAGCTTCTGTATGAGCAGAGAAAGAACGGAGAACTGAATGCGGCGCGGATTCTGAATCATTTTACAGAGGAGAGCGAGCACAGAGAGGCGGCATCTCTTTTCCATACACGGATCAAAGAACTGAAAACAAAAGAAGAGAGGGAACAGGCGCTGCGGGAGACCATTCTCAGGGTAAAAGCCCACAGAATCGATGAGAAAACTCTTGCACTGGATCCCTCGGATATGGCAGGACTTCAGCATCTGATGGAGGAGAAGCGGAAGCTGGAAGAACTCAGACAACTGCATATTTCTATTGATTAAGGATAAAATAAAACAAGATGGCCTGCGTGTATGCGCAGCGAAGGAAGGATGGACACATGGAAGAAAACACACAGCAGAAGTTTCTGGAAAAAATGAATGAACTGGTTGCGCTGGGAAAGAAGAAAAAGAGCATACTGGATGTTCAGGAAATTAATGATTTCTTCTCGGATATGGAACTGAATACAGACCAGATGGAGAAGGTATTTGATTATCTGGAAGCGAACAATATAGATGTGCTGCGCATCAGCGGAGATGCGGCGGATGATATCGAGGTTGATATTGACGATATTATTTCCGACGAGGAAGACGTTGATATGGAGAATATCGATCTGTCTGTTCCGGAAGGTGTCAGTATAGAAGATCCGGTACGGATGTATCTGAAGGAAATCGGAAAAGTCCCCCTTCTGAGCGCGGAACGCGAGATTGAGCTGGCAAAGAGAATGGAAGAAGGAGATGAGGAGGCAAGAAAAGAGCTTGCCGAGGCGAATCTTCGTCTGGTGGTCAGCATTGCCAAACGCTATGTAGGCCGGGGAATGCTGTTCCTTGATCTGATTCAGGAAGGAAATCTGGGCCTGATCAAGGCAGTGGAAAAATTTGATTATCATAAAGGCTACAAATTCAGTACCTATGCCACCTGGTGGATCCGCCAGGCGATTACAAGAGCGATCGCCGATCAGGCAAGGACCATCCGTATTCCGGTGCATATGGTGGAAACAATTAATAAACTGATAAGGGTTTCCAGACAGCTTCTTCAGGAACTGGGAAGAGAACCGCTTCCGGAGGAGATTGCAAAAGAGCTGGACATGCCTGTAGAACGTGTACGTGAAATTCTGAAGATTTCACAGGAGCCGGTTTCCCTTGAGACGCCTATCGGAGAAGAAGAAGACAGCCACCTGGGCGATTTTATACAGGATGATAATGTGCCGGTGCCGGCGGAAGCAGCTGCCCAGACGCTTCTGAAAGAACAGCTGGATGAAGTGCTGGATACCCTGACGGAAAGAGAACAGAAAGTACTCCGTCTCCGTTTCGGCATGAATGACGGCCGCGCCCGCACTCTGGAGGAAGTAGGAAGAGAGTTTGATGTAACCAGAGAGCGTATCCGTCAGATCGAGGCAAAAGCGCTTCGCAAACTCCGCCATCCGAGCAGAAGCAGAAAGCTGAGGGATTATCTTGACTGATCAGGGAGGCAGAATACATTCGAAGCATTCTTCTGATCTGTCTCCCCGTCTGCAGGCGGTAGCCGGGCTTGTAACTGACGGATACCGGCTGGCAGACATCGGAACGGATCATGCATATGTCCCGATCTGGCTGGTAAAGACGGGACGGATTCCCGGCGCTGTTGCAGCGGATATAAATAAGAGCCCTCTTCAGAGGGCGGCTGAACACATCAGCGCCAGCGGACTGGATAGTCAGATTGAAACCCGCTTGTCAGACGGATTTTCCGCTCTGAGCCCCGGGGAAGTTCAGTCCGCGGTTCTGGCAGGGATGGGCGGCGGCCTTATGATACGTATTCTGAAGGAAGGTTCCCGCGTAGTAGAATGTCTGGAGGAATGTATTCTGCAGCCGCAGTCCGAAATAGAAAAAGTAAGAGCCTTTCTTTTAGAGGAAGGCTTTTTGTTTCTGGAAGAGGATATGGTTGCAGACGATGGAAAATACTATCCAATGATGAAAGTAAAGCCATGGAGAGGAAAGCCGGAAACGGAAAAGGAGAAAAACGGGTCTGAAAAAGGCGGAAATCAGATCTGGACAGAAGAGGAACTCCGATACGGGAAGCTTCTTCTGGAGCAGAGGAATCCTGTCCTGCGGGAGTTTTTAGAAAGAGAAAGATGCATCAAACAACAGATACTTTCGCGTCTGGAAACAGAAGATTCCGGCAGAATCAGGGAAAGAAGGAAAACGGTGAAAGAGGAACTGAACTGTACAGAGAAAGGACTGAGTTATTATGCTGTGCAAAGAGATTATACAGGTGATTGAGGCAACTTTTCCAAGAGGAGCGGCACTTGACTTCGACAATGTCGGACTCCTGGCCGGGCGGACGGAAAAGGAAGTGAACCGGGTTTATCTTGCGCTTGATGCGACAGATCATGTGATTGAGAGTGCGGAAAAGGCAGGAGCAGATATGCTGATTACCCATCATCCGCTTATATTTTCACCGATAAAAAAGGTGACTGACGAAGATTTTATCGGCAGGAGAATCCTCAGGCTTATTCAGAGTGATATCTCCTATTATGCTATGCATACCAATTATGATGTGCTTGGAATGGCTGAACTTTCAGAACGGATTCTGGATATACGGAATGCCCGGGTTCTGGATGTCACATCAGAAGAGAACGGAGAAGAACAGGGAATCGGCAGAATCGGAAATCTGGAAAAACCCATGTCTCTTGCGGAATGCTGCGCTCATGTCCGGCATAGCCTGAAACTGGGAAGCCTGAAAGTGTTCGGGGATATGGACCGGACGGTATATAGAATCGCAGTATCTCCCGGCTCGGGAAAATCCGCTATCCCTGTTGCTATAGAAAAAGGAGCGGATGTACTTGTTACGGGAGATATCGGCCATCATGACGGCCTGGATGCCGTGGCCCAGGGACTGGCTGTAATTGATGCCGGCCATTACGGAACGGAATACATTTTTATGGATGACATGAAACAGTTCCTGGCAGATAAACTTCCGGGACTGGAGGTGGAGACGGCTCCTGTTATCCATCCTTTCCAGGTTATTCCGTAAATCATCCGATGTCTTAAGCATCAGAATATTCCATAAAAGGAGGAGTAAAATGGCAGTTCAGAGCTGTACAGTTACAATAGATGGAGAAGAGCGCAGGTATGAGAAAGGAACCACATACAAGGAAATAGCGGAAGAGTATCAGCCACAGTATGATCACCGGATCGTGCTTGTGTTCGTAGATCAGCTGCGCCTGCAGGAGCTGACAAAAACCGTACAGAAAGACTGTACGCTGACATTTGTTACAACAGCGGATGAGATCGGTCATGCAACGTATGTAAGGAGCTTATGTTTTCTCCTGGTGAAAGCCCTGTATGATACGGCGGGGCATGACAGTATCCGGAGAGTGCGGATCCACTTTTCCCTCGGCTGCGGTTATTACTGTACAGTAGATGGAAAAGTGAAAACGGATGCAGAATTTCTTGAAAGGGTTTCCGCACGGATGAAAGAACTGTCTGAAGAGGCCCTTCCGATCCGGAAGCGTTCTGTTCATACTGATGAAGCTGTGGAAAGATTTCACAGACATGGAATGTATGATAAGGAGAAGCTTTTTGAATTCAGACGGGTATCAAAGGTTAATATTTACAGTATCAATGAATTTGAAGACTATTATTATGGATATATGGTGCCGGATACCGGCTGCCTGAAATACTTTTCTCTGATCCCCTATGACGAAGGGTTTGTAATTCAGATGCCTTCCAGAGAAAAACCGGAAGAAGTTCCGCCTTTTGAGCCGCTTCCGAAACTGTTCCAGGTTCTGAAAGAGTCTGTCCGCTGGGGAGACAGACAGGAGATTGACACAGTAGGCGCGCTCAATGAGATGATTACCAGGTATGACATGAGGGAGATTGTGCTTGTTCAGGAAGCTTACCAGGAGAGAAGAATCGGAGAGATCGCCAAGCAGATCGCGGATCGGGGAGATGTGAAATTTGTGCTGGTTGCAGGCCCTTCTTCTTCCGGAAAGACAACCTTCTCCCACAGACTTGGAATTCAGCTTCGTGTCAACGGGTTCCGTCCCCATCCGATTGCGGTGGACAATTATTTTGTGGACCGGGAACATACGCCCAGGGACGAAAATGGAAATTACAATTTTGAGTGCCTGGAGGCAATTGATATAGAAAAATTTAATGAAGATATGGGGCGGCTCCTTAACGGCGAGGAAGTTTACCTTCCGATTTTCAATTTTAAGACCGGGAGGAGAGAGTATGAAACGCATCCGAAGAAGCTGGGAGATAATGATATCCTTATTATAGAAGGAATTCATTGCCTGAACCCGAAACTGTCAGAGATGTTAAGCGATGAAAACAAGTTTAAAATATATATCAGTGCGCTTACCCAGCTGAATATTGATGAGCATAACCGGATTCCTTCTACGGACGGACGGCTGATCCGCCGTCTTGTGCGGGATGCAAGAACACGGGGAGCGTCGGCCATGCGGACGATTGCCATGTGGCCGTCTGTGCGCAGAGGAGAGGAAGAGAATATTTTCCCTTATCAGGAGAATGCAGACGTAATGTTCAACTCTTCACTTTTATATGAACTGGCGGTTCTGAAACAGTACGTAGAGCCTCTGCTTTTCGGCGTGGACAAAGATTCGCAGGAATATATTGAGGCAAAGCGCCTGCTGAAATTTTTCGATTATTTTGTGGGAATCGGAAGCGAAAATGTTCCCACGAATTCTCTTTTGAGAGAATTTATCGGCGGCGGATGCTTCAGAGTTTAAACAAAGAAAAGCGAAAAAGGAGAACGCACTCCTTTTTCGCTTTTCTTTGTTTTTGCGGAAATTCCGAATGGAAAATCCCGGATTTCAGCTGGATTTGACTTCCCGCCAGAGTTCATTATAGATCACTTCGTTTTCATCTCCCAGAAACCGGAAGGTTTCACAGTTCTTCAGCTGGGAAATATCAGGAAATGCTATTGTGCTGTTGCGCATCCAGTCGTCTTCAATCAGAGCCCGGCCGGCGCTGTTGGGAATCGAATAAGTAATATATTCAAAGTTCATTTTGGCGATGTCCGGACGGCACAGGAAATTGATAAATGCTTCCGCATTTTCCTTGTTCCGGGCGTTTTTCGGAATGACCCAGGAATCAATCCACAGATTGGAGCCTTCTTTGGGAATGACGTATTCAAGATCCGGATTTTCTTCCTGACAGTACAGCGCCTCGCCGGAATAAATGACTCCCAGAGCCGCTTCGTTTCCGATCATTTTATCTCTTACCTGATCCACGACATAAGCCTGTACAAGAGGTTTCTGCTCAATCAGAAGTTTTTTTGCCGCTTCCAGTTCATCAAGGTCTGTAGAATTCAGCGAATATCCCAGATATTTCAGCGCGACCCCAAAGGCGTCCCGGACGCTGTCCTGCATCAGAATACTGTCTTTGTATTTTTTATCCCAGAGGATTCCCCAGCTGTCAACCGGTTCGTCTACCATGGTCTTATTGTAAAGGATCCCCACTGTCCCCCAGAGATAGGGAACCGAATATTTGTTGCCTTCGTCGAATTGGGTGGACATATCCATGTATATATCATCGATATATTTTATATTGGGAACATGATCAAAATCAATTTCTGCCAGCAGATCATTTTCGATCATACGCTGCACCATGTAGTCGGAAGGACAGACGACATCATATGCGATTGCCCCTGACTGGACTTTCGGATACATGATTTCATTTGTTTCATACTCTTCGTACACAACATGGATTCCGGTTTCTTCTTCGAACAGATCAATAACATCCGGATCCAGATAGTCGCCCCAGTTGTAGACAATTACCTGTTTGCCGGATGCGCCGGTTCCGTTGCTGCTGTAAATGAATCCGCCGGCTACGATTACGGCAATAATTGCCGCAGGAACTGCCCGCTGGAAAAATATGCGGCTGAATTTCTGAAATGTTCCGAAATGTGTACGCTTTGTTCTGCGGATTTCCGTCTTTCCGGGAGAAAGATTGATCAGCAGCAGAAGCACCAGAACGGTAACAAACATAATTGTTGACAGGGCATACATCTCTGGCTTGATTCCCTTTCTGACCTCGCTGTATATTTTGGTGGAAAGGGTATCTACACCCGGCCCCTTTGTGAAATGCGTGATCACAAAATCATCCAGGGACATGGTAAAAGCCAGCAGAAATCCGGAGAAAATGCCGGGCATTATATCCGGAAGAACAACTTTAAAAAAGGCATAGACAGGAGAGGCTCCCAGATCCAGCGCAGCTTCATATGTGCTTTTGCTTGTCTGCTTCAGCTTTGGCATTACACTCAGAATCACATATGGAATATTAAAGGTAATGTGGGCCAGAAGAATGGTCGAAAAGCCAAGGGTAAAGCGGAATGCAATAAACAGAAGCATCAGTGAGATGCCGGTTACAATATCTGCATTCAGCATGGGGATGTTGGTGATACCCATGAGCAGAGTCCGCAGCCGCGGCTTCATGGCCTGAATGCCCAGCGCCGCCGCAGTACCGATCAGTGTGGCGATAAGAGCGGACAGAAGGGCGATAATCAGAGTGGTATACAGCGCATTCATAATATCCTCATTCTGAAAGAGCTGTATATACCATTTCCCTGTAAAACCATTCCATCTGGAGCGGGTTTTTGTATTGTTGAAAGACAGTACCATCAGGGTGAGAATCGGCGCATACAGAATAAGGAAGATCAGCGCCAGATAAATTTTTTTTGCTGCGTTCTTAATCAAAATGCTGTTCCCTCCCCTTCCTTATCATATTTGGCAATCAGCGCCATGCTTGCGATAATAAAAATCATCAGAACAAGAGAAAGCCCGGAACCTACATTCCAGTTGCTCCCCTGCTTGAATTCCTGTTCAATGACATTCCCGATGAGCAGAATTTTGCTTCCGCCCAGCAGGTCAGAAATAACAAATGTCGTAAGAGACGGAACAAATACCATTGTAATGCCGCTGATTATGCCCGGCACACTCAGAGGAAGGATTATTTTGGTGAAAGTCTGCAGACTGTTTGCACCAAGATCCCTTGCAGCGTATATAACATCTCGGTCAATTTTGGACAAGACATTATAGATCGGCAGCACCATAAAGGGAAGAAAATTGTAAACCATTCCCAGTACAATGGCGGCCGGCGTATTTATCAGAGATTGTTCCGGCAGATGAAAAAATCCGAGAATGCTGTTGATGACTCCGTTTTTTTCGAGCAGAGTCTGCCAGGCCAGTGTGCGCAGAAGAAAATTCATCCACATGGGAAGAATAAAAATGAGCACAATAAAGCTTGTCTGGTTCACGTTCTTCTCTGAAAGAATCATGGCCAGCGGATACGCAAGGATCAGACAGATCACTGTGCTTACAAAGGAGAGCAGAAGCGCCAGTCCCAGCGCTTTCAGATTCTCGGGTTCTGCCATTTTTGCAAGATTCATAAGTGTAAAAGCCCCGTCTGTGTCCGTAAGACCATAGTATACGATCATCAGAAGAGGGATAATAATGAATGATACGGCCCAGAAAAGATACGGGACGGCCAGCAGTTTCCTAGTTTTCAATTCCCGCTGCCTCCTCATCCTCCGATTCCGGTTTTTTCATAATCTGAATGTCAAAAGGATCTACGTGGATTCCGACCTCTGTCCCAACCGGAAGCATATCTGTACTGTGTACAAGCAGTTCATAGTTGTTTGCCATAACGTCCATTTCGTAATGGACTCCCTTAAAGATCAGATTGGTTACCACTCCGTCAATAGTCCCTTCGCCGGGTTTTACGAGATCAATGTCCTCCGGGCGGATTACGGCATCTACTGCCTTGTTCCGGCCGAATCCTACGTCCACGCACTGCCAGACGGCTCCCAGCATTTTTACCACTTTGTCCTCTACCATTGTAGCCGGAAGAATGTTGCTGTCTCCGATAAAGTCGGCTACAAAGGCATTCTGCGGTTCGTTGTAAATGTCTTCAGGAGTGCCTACCTGCTGGATATAACCCTGGTTCATTACAACGATGGTATCAGACATTGTGAGGGCTTCCTCCTGGTCATGAGTCACATAGACAAATGTGATTCCAAGCTCATTTTTCAGCCGGATCAGCTCATACTGCATATCCTGTCTGAGTTTTAAATCCAGTGCTCCAAGAGGTTCGTCCAGAAGAAGCACCTTGGGCTCATTGACAATCGCCCTTGCAATAGCGATTCTCTGCTGCTGACCGCCGCTTAAAGAATCCGGGGTACGGTTTTCGTAGCCCTCCAGATTGACCAGCTTCAGCGCATAGCGTATTTTATCCCTGATATATGCCTGGGATTTGCCGCGGATTTTCAGGCCGAAAGCAATATTCTCTGCGATTGACATATGGGAAAACAGAGCATATTTCTGAAATACCGTGTTAAGCTGGCGGCGGTTCGGCGGAAGTTTGTTAATATTTTTCCCGTCAAAAATAATATCTCCGGAATCCGGAGTCTCAAAACCTCCCAGAATCCGCAGCAGTGTGGTTTTTCCACAGCCGCTGGGTCCAAGAAGAGTGAGAAATTCATTTTCCCGGATATAAAGATTCAGTTTGTCAAGTACCACGGTATCGTCGAACGATTTCGTGATATCGACAATATCAATCAGTTTATTGGACATTTTATTCCTCCGTATAAATTTTTCTGAGGTTATCAATTCGTGAACACATATTCTGCAGAAGCAGATCAGCAAGTGTTATGGCAGTCATAGACTCCACTACGACGACTGCCCGGGGGACGATAAGCGGATCATGACGCCCCTTAACCAGAATTTCTGTATCTTCCCCGGCTTCATTTACCGTGTTCTGCATCCGGGAAATAGAGGACGTCGGCTTTACGGCTGCACGCAGGATAAGCGGGGAGCCGTCGCTCAGTCCGCCGAGAGAACCGCCGGCGTGATTCGTTTTCTTGCGGACTTTCTTTCCGTCCATATAGAAAGGATCGTTGTTCCGGCTTCCGACAGATGCGGAAGCACGGAAGCCGTCGCCGATTTCCACACCTTTTACAGCCCCGATCGACATGACGGCCTGAGCAAGAAGGGCGTCAAGTTTATCGAATACCGGTTCGCCCAGACCCGCAGGCAGGCCGTCTGCCGTGCATTCTATAATTCCACCGCAGGAATCACACTGGGACATGAGGCCGGAAACGTATTCAGCCACCTTTTCCGCCATGGCATTATTCGGCATATAAAAACTGTTTTCAGATGTTTCAGAAAAACGATAATCTTCTTCAGAAACTGTGTAAGGCCCGATGGCTTTGGCATAAGTACGGACAGTAATGCCAAGTTCTTTCAGAAGAACAGAAGCCACAGCTCCTGCTGCAACACGTCCGATTGTCTCACGGCCGGAGGAACGTCCCCCGCCTCTGTAATCCCGGATTCCGTATTTTTCAAAAAAACCGTAATCCGCGTGCCCGGGGCGGAAGGTGTGGGCAATATTTCCGTAATCCCGGGATCTCTGGTCCTGATTGCGTACCAGGAGAGAGATGGGGGTTCCTGTTGTTTTTCCTTCAAAGACACCGGAGAGAATTTCTACAGTGTCCGATTCACTGCGTTTTGTTGTGTATTTGCTCTGTCCCGGCCTGCGCCTGTCGAGAAATACCTGTATTATATCTTCGCTCAGAGAAAGTCCGGCGGGGCATCCGTCTATTACAACGCCGATTCCCGGGCCGTGGGATTCTCCCCAGGTTGTAATCCGAAACAATTTTCCAAATGATGAACCACTCATTCTATAATTCTCCCTTCAAAAAGCTTTCATTTATGTTTTTTTTCGATAAAAAAGAAGAAATTTTACCGCATAAGAGACATTATATAGGAAGAAAAGGATACACGCAAGTAAGAGAAGGGATTTCCCGCTTTGGCTTTGTAAAATATAAAACAAAAAGAATTCACTGTACTTTTTCAGCTTTTCGTACTATAATGATGCCGAGATGCTGAAAAAGGAGAGAGATGGATAATAAATGAGTAAAAAAAATAATACAGAATCCAGAACACCTTCTGAAGAAATAAATATTACAGACATCAATGAAAATGAAACAGCTGCAGAAACGGCGGAAGCGGAGAAGGAAGAGCCCGAAGAGAAGGAATATCTTTCCGGAAAAGAGAGACGCCGCAGACGGCGCCGGAACAGAAAGAAAAAAAGCATCAGAAAGCCGGGAAAGAAATTTTACTTTATAACCGGAGGGATTCTTGGCGGACTGATACTGATATATCTTGGAATATCCGCCTATTTTATCGGTCATTTCTATATTAATACAACGATTAACGGCAAGGATTTTTCGGGAAAAACCAAAGCAGCTGTGGAAAATTATATTAAACAGCAGGTAGATGGATATGAACTGACAATTGTGGAACAGAATAACGACAGAAATACCATACGGGGGTCGGAGATCGGACTGAAGTATAAGGAAAGCTCAGATATTGAAGATGTCATGAATTCCCAGAATCCTTTTTTGTGGCCCGCAGGATTTTTCACAAGATCAGACGAGAGTGTGTCTGTCGGGGTAGAGTATGACGAGACTCTTCTGGATGAAAAAATACAGTCTCTTAAGGCGCTGACAAAGGATCAGACAGAGTCTGTTTCTGCTTATCCGAAGTATAACGGCAGCTCTTTTGTAATTGAGCCGGAGGTGTATGGCTCGGCTGTAGATACGGAGGTTCTCAAAGAAAAGATCACCCAGTATATTACGGAATTCAAAGATGTTTTAAATATGATGGACGAAGGCTGCTATACCCTTCCGAAATATACCTCGAAATCCGAGGAAGTGCAGAAGGCCTGCGATACGATGAATGAGTATATAAAGGCGAAAATCACTTATACGATGGATGAGGAAATCGTGGTGGATAAGGAACTCATATCACAGTGGGTTTCCTGTGACGACGAGATGAATGTAACACTTGATGAAGATGCAATAAAACAGTGGATGCGTGAATTCGGCAAGAAATATGATACAGTCGGAACAACAAGAAGCATTACGACTCCGGAGGGCAAGACAACGGAGGTGTCCGGCGGTACATATGGCTGGATCGTAAATGAAGCGGAAGAGACCCAGAATCTCATCGAGAATATTAAGAACGGCGAGACTGTGACAAAGGAGCCGGAGTACAAACAGACCGCGGCTTCCCGGGCGGAACAGGACTGGGGAACGACTTATGCGGAGGTGGATATCTCAGAGCAGAAGATGTGGTACATTGTGGACGGTTCTGTTGCCATGACTTCAGATGTGGTAACCGGACTTCCTGCAGACGACCGGGACACGCCTACAGGCGTTTACTACATTTTATATACGGAGCGGGATTCTACGCTGAAGGGTGAAATTGATCCTGCGACAGGGAAACCGTCTTATGAGACGCCGGTAGCATTCTGGATGCCGTTTACCAATCAGGGACATGGTTTCCATGACGCCACATGGCAGCAAAAATTCGGCGGCGACTGGTACAAGTCACACGGATCCCACGGATGTGTAAATATGCCTTATGATAAAGCGTCTCAGCTTTTTGATATGATAAAAGCGGGAACACCGGTTATTATTCACAATTAAATGAACTGGCACAAATAATTCCGCATGATTGATGAGGAAGCAGAATTCTGCTTCCTCATATGTATGTACATCGGCGGATGCCGTATATCTGAAAAATGAAGGAGCAAAAAATAAAATGACATATGAACTTCTGAAAAAGGACGGAAAAGCTAAACGCGCGCGGTTTCATACCGTGCATGGTACGATAGAGACCCCGGTATTTATGAATGTGGGGACAGCTGCCGCAATCAAAGGAGCGGTATCGACAGACGATCTGCGGCAGATCAAGACCCAGGTAGAACTTTCCAATACCTATCATCTTCATGTCAGGCCGGGAGATGAAGTGATAAAAAAACTGGGAGGACTTCACCGCTTTATGAACTGGGACCGTCCCATTCTTACGGACTCAGGCGGCTTTCAGGTGTTTTCGCTTTCATCACTCAGGAAGATTAAAGAGGAAGGGGTACATTTCCACTCCCATGTTGACGGAAGAAAGATTTTTATGGGGCCGGAGGAGAGTATGCAGATCCAGTCAAACCTGGCATCTACGATTGCAATGGCTTTTGACGAGTGCCCCTCCAGCGTGGCGGATAAAAAGTATATGTCGGATTCTGTAGAGAGGACAACACGCTGGCTGGCCCGCTGCAAAAATGAGATGGCCCGGCTGAATTCCCTGCCGGATACGATTAATCCCCATCAGATGCTGTTTGGAATTAACCAGGGCGGTATTTATGAAGATATCCGGATTGCCCACGCGCAGCAGATTACGGAGCTTAATCTGGACGGTTATGCCATCGGAGGGCTGGCGGTAGGAGAAAGCCATGAAGAAATGTACCGTATTCTGGATGCTGTAGTCGGATACCTTCCCGAAAATAAGCCCACATATCTTATGGGAGTGGGGACTCCGGCCAATATACTGGAAGCAGTGGACCGGGGAGTGGATTTCTTTGATTGTGTATATCCCACAAGAAACGGAAGACATGGACATGTATATACCAATCACGGCAAACTGAATCTTTTCAATGCAAGATATGAACTGGACGACAGCCCGATTGAAGAGGGATGCGGATGTCCGGCCTGCAGAAGCTACAGCCGGGCATATATCCGTCATCTGCTTAAAGCAAAGGAGATGCTGGGGATGCGTCTGTGCGTTCTCCATAATCTGTATTTTTATAATACAATGATGGAAGAAATCAGAGATGCTATTGATGCCGGAGAATATCAGGCATATAAGAAGAAAAAACTTTCTGCAATGGCCGGTCCTACGGTGTTGAACTGACGGTTTTTTCCAAAAAGATACTTGAACAATGGCCGGATATTGTGTATAGTATTCTTACCGTCTCCCGGTTTTCTGTTGCCGGGAAGAAGATTGCGGAACACAATTAGTTAGGAGGAAAAGTATAATTATGCAGATGATAGGATTGCTTGCTGTATATGCTATTATTATCGGAGGAATGTGGTTTCTTCTTATGCGTCCTCAGAAGAAGGAGCAGAAGAGGCTTCAGGCAATGCTTTCTACAATGGAAGTAGGAGATACAGCACTGACAACAAGCGGCTTTTACGGCGTCATTATTGATATTACAGATGATGATGTGATTGTAGAATTCGGAAATAACAAAAACTGCCGTATCCCGATGCAGAAATCTGCGATTGCTCAGATTGAGAAACCGAATGCGGAGTAAGAGGGAGATACTGCGGTAAAAACTGACAGAGTGATGTATGAACAGACATCATTCTGTCAGTTTTTTTATGTCCTGAAAAATTATCCGAGTCCGAGAAGCTCTGAGACTGATGTGTGAAAAATTTTAGCAAATTGAACAAGTTCGTAGTCTGTAACAATCCGTTCTCCTGTTTCAATCCGGCTGATTGCTTTCTGAGTGAGGTTCAAACCGGCCAGCTGCGCTTTTGCGGCCAGCTGTTCCTGAGACAGGAAACAGGCCTCCCGCCGGGCTTTGATCTGAGTACCGGATATATTGCATCTGCCGTCAGGTTGTCTGTAAATTTTCAAAACGCTCTCCTTTTCTTTTTTAAATCAGATTTCACATATTTCTAAAATAAGAAAACACTATTGACTCTAGCGTAGAATAGAGTTTATAATTATCCCAAAGATGACTTAAAAAGACAGAAAATAATATGATATTTGAGCTATATTTAGAATTCCTGCAAATATGCTTAAATATTCATTAAGGGAGGGAAAGGAATGCATAAAAAAGTTTGGAAACGACTGACAGCAACGCTGCTGGCGGCTTTGATGCTGATCAGCAGCGATTCTGTTGTGTCGCTGGGACAGACTTCTGCGGAAATAGCTTCTGCGGAAACAGATACGTCTGAAAATTCAAACGAAAACACTTCAGATACGAAGGCACAGGACGACAATAGTCTCCCTGCCTCCGAAAAAACAGATGAAGAGAAAGAAAAAGATGATGCATCAGACATAAAGGCAGAAAAGGATGCAAATACGGATGAGACACCTGCGGCTTTTCAGCAGGAAATCCGCTCTGACGAATCTGTGAAAAACAGCAGCTCTGATGAACTGACAGTAAGTATATCCGCGACGTCGCTGACAGCGGCATACGGAACAGAAATTGTGCTGAAAGGATCTGTATCAGATGAGTCTGCCCGGCTGCAGTGGCAGAGGATGGATTCAGACGGAGAATGGAAAGATATTGACGGGGAAAATACCTCGGAATACCGTTTTGTATTTAATGAAGAAAATGCACTTTGTCAGTATCGTCTGGCGGCTGAAGCAGGAGCAGCGGCGGAAGATACGGTTTACTCCAATGCGCTGTCAATTACAAGGCAGTTTTCATCTCTGCAGGAACTGATTGAAGCGTATTATGGAAGCGAGGACGGAAGCACACCGGCTACGGATCCTCAGGAAGCTGCTTCTGTTAATGTGACAAGAAGTGACGGGAGTAATACTGAGGTCCTGGCAGGGGACACGATTTCTCTGCGTGTAGAGTATTATTTCAGTCCGGCTCCTACCTATAATTATGGAAATTCGCCGGAGAGTATCTACGATACATATAATGGCAGTACAATTACAATTACGCTTCCGGAAGGAATGAGTATTTCTAAAGATGACAATGTCAACATTCCCGGAATCGAATATTTTGATGAACCGGAAAATCCGAAAGAGGATAATACCTATACGTTTCACCTGAGTGCAGCGTCGCTCCCTGCAGAATCCGGAACAACAGGAAGCTTTATATTAAATGTACGGATTGACGGGAACGGAACGCTTCCGGTCGGTTCGGAATTTGACTTTGCAGATGATATGGCATCTGTTTCAACAAGTTTTGATATAATGGATAAATCCGGCAGCTCAGCAGAGGTGGAGAGGAAGGTCTCTCAGACAAATACATCAGAGAGTGCTCCGGCCACACTGACGGCGGTAACCAATGACAGCTGGGTAATAGACAAAGAGTTTCAGGAAGCCGGCAGTCCTTACATGGAAAATGGAGAAGAAAAGGTAAAGGTTACTTTTTCTCTGGCTGTCGGACTGGATAGCGGAAACGGAACCGCCAGTTCAACTTCCAGTAATTACGCGGTACACGGAAGAGCTCCGTTTGCAGAGAATTCTGTCAGCCTGACAGAGACTCCGGCAGTAGAAGACAGAGAGGGGACTCCGATTACTGCAGATCGTATTACGATTATACCGGATTTTGATAAAGATCATCCGATTACAGTCAGCTCTGCAGGAGATACAGTAGCGCTTCCGATGGATACCTGTGAAGGCAGGAATCTGGCAGGCGTTGCGGAGTCAGCTCCGTATTATTCAACTTACACGGTAGAAATTGTGTATCCCTATGAGAAGTTTGTGGCTGAGTACTATGATGAGAATCAGGATCTTCTTACAGTAGAAAACACTGCTGTATTAAACTATCAGATTGCCGGAATGGATC
Source organism: uncultured Ruminococcus sp. (assembly GCA_900553885.1). Taxonomy (GTDB): domain Bacteria; phylum Bacillota; class Clostridia; order Lachnospirales; family Lachnospiraceae; genus Mediterraneibacter. The sequence goes on along the minus strand of USFD01000018.1, from coordinate 24,818 downwards.
CGGCAGACGATGAGGCCTATGACAGCGGAGAGGTGGGAGAAGTTACAGAACCTGCCGCAATTACAATCAGCAAATATATCGATGGCAGCCTGACAGAATCCCCTGCTCTTTATGCCGCCGGAACGGACTGGGATCCGGTGGAAGGAGCCGCGGAATTTACAATTACGGATTCACAGGGGAAGCCGGCTGTTCTGTATTATCTGGACGGCAGTACCTACAGAAAACTGGAAGCTGACGGGGAAAGTCTGTCCGTCGTGTTTATTGACCCGGAGGGCGCTGACCAGCCCTATATCGGAACAGACGGAACAATCACAGTTTATCTTGACCCTGGTACGTATACTGTGACAGAAACAGATGGACCGGATAATACGGTTATTGATGCAAAAAACAAAAAAGAAGTTACAGTAGGTGACGGAGAGACCGGAACTGCAGAATTTACAAATAAAGAACAGCTCGGCAGCATTGAAGTACATAAAATCGGAATCATCAATGACAGTAGAACAGATCTCCAGGACGCGGAATTCGGTCTGTACAGTGATTCGTCATGCGGAGATGAATTCCGGATCGGAGAAACACAGACTACGGGCAGCAACGGCTCTCTTGTATTTGACCGGCTTGAGATTTCAGATGAAGGAAAAACCTACTATGTAAAAGAACTGAATGCACCACCCGGATACATATATGAACCTGAGGTGCAGGAAGTACAGCTGAGCACAGGGGACAGCGACAAGGAGCTCACATTTACAAATACATATAATGGCGCTTATATAAGCCTGGAAAAGATGATCTATAATTTCAGTGCGAAGAAATATGAGAGCGTGGGAAACTCCAGGTATTCAACACCCGCTGATTTTAACAGCGCCTTTACAATTCAGCGGTGGACAAAAACAGCGGATGGAAATTGGAAATGGACTGATGTAGACGGATATACCTCGGTGAGCCTTGCCGAGGACGGATGTTATACACCGGCAACTCCGCTTCCGGTATATGATGAAAATGGTGATCTGATTCAGTACCGTGTGCGTGAAATCCTGCCTGAGGGACTTCATGCAGGCCAGGGTATGACCGAGGCAGAGGAAGTCTCAGGCGATAAAGAGATTTCTGTCGCTTACAAAGAATTCAATCTGGAATCAGAAGAAGGGAACAGCGCTTCCAGTCCTTATGTTATTACACTGAATAATGACAGAAACGGAAGCTTTACGCTGACAAAATCTTTTTATCAGGCATCTGCGTCCGGTATGGTGCCGGTAACCGGTAAGACGGCAGAATTTACTCTGTACCGCCGGATTGAAGGTGGAGCGGCTGAAGAAGTGGGCAGATATGAAATATCCGCATCCAGTCCGAGAATTACGGTCAGTGATTTGGAAAGAGTGGATGGGGATGGAAATGCCTGCCAGTACTACTGGGCAGAGTCGGAACGGACGGATAATTATCAACCGGCCGCTGCTGCAGGAGGCACGAGGAGTGTCGGAACGGAAGAGATCCAGGTGGATGGCGGCTCTGTAACAGCATATGGCCCTTATAATTTTACAGAGGCAATTAACGGAAACATTGAACTGTCACAGACAATTACTGTTTCAAATATCGAACAGAAAGTTCCGGCAGTTGTTTACAAAATCGACACCGTAACAGAGCAGTTTGTGAAAGGCACGAAATTCACTGTGTACAGAGTTGCGGATGGAGAGAACCAGCCGGTTGAAGGGTTAACCGATGTAGCGGTTACAGGCGGCTCAGGAGCCTATATAGAGCTTGATCCGGGATTCAAATATGTAATTGCCGAGACCGATATGGCTGACGGATATGCATGTGTGAATACAGAGGATGAACTGACGATAGATCTGACAGACCTGACAGACGTTACAGCCGGAACAGGTGTATATAAAGTCACAATCAAAAACGAGCCGGATCCGAGTCTCCGTGTCGTAAAAAAACTGAATGACGCAGACGAAACAGATGAGACACTTACCGGTGTGGCTTTTGAGGTGTATACGAGAAATGATAACGGTACTTTCACAAGATTCCACGGATATGACGGAAGCGATCTTTCCGTTACATCCGGAAGTTCTGTACGGCTTCCGGAGGGTACATACTATCTGAGAGAGATTGCGCCGGAAGATACCGTTCTTGGACCGGAAGATTATTATGATCTTTACAAGGACGCCGGTGCCGTAAAGAGCAGTGACGAGGCAGATACCAATGTATACTTCGGACCGTATACAGTTGAAAAAACAGCAGATGGAGCTCCGATAACTGTTACAATTACCAATTATGCTTCTGACGGTGCTGTTACAGTAACCAAGCAGGGCATGAAGACAGACGGAACTTCCGCACCGCTTTCCGGTGCAACCCTGAAAATCTACCGTAAAGACAGTAACGGTTCTGTCATTGAGGCAGGCAATGGCGGCTCGGCTTATACTGTGGAGACAAATTCCAGAGGAGAGGCGACATTTACCGGACTGCCGGTTTATAATCCCGACACAAAAGAAAAGTATACCTATTATGTAAAGGAGACAGAAGCGCCGGACGGGTACAGTGTGAATAACACGGAAGTTTCTTTCCAGCTTGAAGCGGGAACAACTGTCACAGGCGAGGCACTGACAATTGTGGATCAGCCGGTGCTTGATTTCATTGTTACAAAACAGTATTACAATGTGTGGGAGAGTAATTTCACTCATAAAAACTATCTGCTCCCGGGTACAGTAATCGCTCTGTACCGGCTGGAGGGAAATGAGTATGTTCTCGAGGACGTAAAAACAACCGGAGACGATGGAACGGTGACTTTCGAGGACCTGAATCAGGCGGACTCATATGTGGCAATCGAAGTACGTGTACCGGAAGGAGACGAGTATGCCTACCTGGAACCGGGGAACGGAGATTATCTGGATCCGGACTACAACGGCGATCCCGAAGAACTCCCGGCTTCAATTCCGGCACAGGGTTCGAACGGAATCGGCCGGTATAACTATGTACAGAAACCTGCCAATACGGGAACTCCGGAGTCTGAAGCAGAAGATACGCTGATAAATGTGGAAAACTGGACTCAGCTGAGAATCCGGAAGTTCAAATGGAATGAAGGCGATGAGCACTCAGATGAGAAGAAAGTAAATGTTAACAACGCCGAGTTTACTCTGTATCAGCAGATTCTTCCGGAAGGAACTGATACGAATGCTGTCTTAAATCCGACACTGGATGAGATTGAACAGATGACAGTGATCGGCACATACAGCAGCGGTACCTATTATAATGCAGCCGGAGAACGTCAGGACGGATGGTTTGCAACAGATATCCTGAATGTAGGAGACAGAGTCGTTTACTGGCTGGTTGAGAATTACCCCGGTATCGGCGCGGAAATCAAACCGGAGAATAAGATTACGCTGATTAAGAGCGAGGAAACCGGATATCAGAACGCAAGTACATATATAGAGGATACGGAAGAGGGAGAAGGCAACCCGCAGGCCATTACCTGTAATTCTGTAATGGATTATTACAAAAACGCAACAACTTCAGATGAAGTAGAGAATGATCCGGCTACAGGACCCGGATCCGAGCAGTTCGCTACTGTCCGGATTGCAAAATGGACGGCCGGATATGATGAGGCAGGCAATCCGATTGACCAGAAGGACTACACACCCCTTGGAAATGCGAAGTTCGATCTGTATGTTGTAGACCGGGACGGAAACAGAATCGCTTTACTGGATACTCTGACAACCGGACTGGACAATGACCTCAGCGACGCGGGGGAAGATGAAGAACTGAGCGCGTGGGCATCATCCCGGGCTTATGTCTTCAGCAACCTGTGGAATCTGTACAGCAAGTATAATGATGGCGATGAGGATATTATCTGGTTTGACGGCGGTGAAGAGATGCCTGATGGAAGCGGGAACGGCTATGTACGTGTAGCTCTTGTGGAGACTTCGGCTCCTGCAGGCTATGCGATTACCAACAACGTATATTATATGCTGATGTGCTTCGAAGCCGTAAAGAGTGGCAACAGTTCATCAGAGACATATAATGACGCGTATTATGTGACCAGCGATCCGGGATCGGCAGAGGTTGCGGCCGGCACGTCTTCGGGCCAGAAAATTGAATGGCCGGTTTATGTAAATCATGAGGACGGAACTCCGGTTGAAGGCCTTGACAATACGACAGAGAAACAGATGCTTGTCAACTGGCCGGTAAACAATTATGCCGTTACCGTCAATAAATACGGCTATGAACCCAATGAGTACACTTTAAATAAAGCGGCAGAGGGAGAACACGGACTGGATGAATTTTTCACAACAGGAAGCGCAGGAGGAGTGAGGACTCCTCTCGCAGGAGTAACCATGCGGCTGCAGAGAAATAACGGTACAGCGTCAGAGCCTTCCTGGACAGACTATAATTATACGGATATGCATGCGGCAGCAACAGAAGCAGAGGCAGAGTTTGTAACCGGAGAAAACGGCAGTTTCAGTTTCCCGAAGGGACTGATCCGCGGCCAGTACCGGATCATTGAGGTGCAGGCGGCAGACGGCTATGAGAATATTTATAACAGCGGAACACGGGCAAGATATTTTACAGTAACAGATGATAATGTGACTGTAAATATGTATAATCCGAAGAAGCTTTCCATGACCATCAAAAAGACGGATATGGACAAAGATCCGATTGACAACTTCAATTTTACTCTGATAAATGTCGACGATAATACAAGGATACAGGCAAATACCGGAACAGATGGAGCAGGTACGGCAGTTCTGACTGATATTGCAAGCGGCACTTACCGCCTTACGGAATCCGGAGCAGGATATACCAGCGTTTATCTGGCGCAGTATATGGAAGAAACATATCCGCAGCTTACGAATCTGGTCGGCACGGCGGGAATCGAACTGGGATACAAAACAGCGGTATCTGATGACGGAAAAGACGTGGTAATTACCGATATCAGGAACCTGGATGATTATGGTGTGACAGGCGACCTGACACTTACCATACAGAATCCGGAGACCGGCTCCCTGACAGTCAGGAAAGTGAATGAAGAAAATAAGAATGAGATGCTGGATGCCCGGTTTAAGATTGAACGGCAGTATTTTGACACACTGGACGGAACCTATACTGTAGGCGAAGAGTGGGATACCGTATATGAAAACTATGCTACCGGGGAGGATGGAGTATTTGCACTGAATGATCTGAGCCCGGGAGTATACCGCATTACTGAAACGAAAGCTCCGGAGGGCTTTGAGATGATTGACGGCGAGACAAGCCAGATCATCGCAATCAGCGGAGACATGGATATTACGTCCGTTGTTACGGAAGATGGACAGTCTGTTCAGATTTATACGGGCAACGGTGATGCTGTACTGACATTTGAGAACCGGAAACTGGTCGGCATTACTGTGAACAAACTGCTGAGTGGGCTTGCTCCTGACAGTGATGAAACATATTCCTTTGACTTTACATTATACGATAATCCGGATGCGGGAAGTGATGATATCGTCGGCAGGGCTTCGGCTTCTACGGAAGGCGGTACTCAGATTTCACCTGCGCAGTTTACCGGCCTGTCCAAAGGAAAAACCTATTATCTGGAAGAAACCGGAGGCAATACGACGGATTTTGCGCTGACAGGAGCGGCTCTTTCACAGGACGACAGGAGCGGCGCAGCAGTTACAGAAACGACAGATACGGAAGGTACCAGAGTCCTCTATGCAGTTACGATACCGGCCGGCATTTCCGATGATACGAATGTTGCCGTTGATGTTACAAACAAGTATCTCTATGCAGAAGTAACGATCTTCAAGGCAGACGGAGATGACGGCACCGGACTTGACGGCGCGGAATTCGAAGTATATCGGGTAACAGGTGGCGACGAAGAGAAACTTGCGACAACAGTTCAGACAGGAGAGAAGAATCCTGAGCTGGAGTGGATCACTCCTGAGGGAAGAAAGGCCGGAGAATATACGGCACGTATCCGTCTGAACGGCACAGACGGGGAAACCTTCCGGTTCCGTGAAACCGCGGCGCCTCAGGATTACATCCTGGCAGATGATGACATGTATATTGATGTTACGTTAGCACCGGGGGATCAGAAGACATATGGAACATTTTCAACTGAAAAGTCCGACGAAGATCTGCTGAAAGATCTGATTATGCCGAATGAAAAGGGCGCATATATCGAGCTGTCCAAGTATGATAACGTACATGGAAGTTCCAGTGCAAAGCTTCTCAACGGCGCTACATTTACCATTTATACCAGGCCGGATGAGGAGTCGGCATGGAGCAGACTGGACAGTGCAACTACCGGGGAAAATGGCACGGACGGGACAATCCGTTTTGTAGTAAACGGCAGAAGCCTTTATGCCATTGCAGAGACAGGACTGCCGGAAAACGGAAGATATGAAGGTCTTGAAAGCGTTTATCTGACGGCAGAGAACGGGGAAGACGCGGCAGAAGTTACAGAGACAGAAAAGCTGGACGACAATACAATGCTTTATATCCTGAACAGTGAATCAGCTCTCATGCCGGGAACAACCTATCACTATAATGCTTATAACACTCCTTATACAGAGCTTGAAATACGCAAGGAGGATGCAGGAGAGTCTGCTTCCGTTCCGAAGGCAGTTGTCAGTGTTTATGAACTGACAGATGAGCAGACAGCTGAACTTCCGGAAAGCCAGAAACTCACCGGGACTCAGATTGCAGAGCTGGAAGAGTCCGCAAAAGTTCTGGTAAGTGATATAACCACAAGGAAAGACGGAAATGGCTTCAGCTATGCGGACAGCAGTGTTGCGGATGAACTGGGACAGGTTGTCGCAGGCAGAACCTATCTGGTTGTAGAAACTGCAGTGGCAGAGACGGAAGGCTATAACAGCACTCTGATCAAGGATGACAACCGGGTTGTATGGTATGCGGTGAAGACGATCCCGGAAGGCGGAGCCACAGGAGAAAATGCCGTCGTACTTAAAAATATTTCAGGTTCTGTAACCCAGAGTCTGAAGAAAACGGCAGATGTAACCGGAATCCAGGACAGCCTGTTTGAACAGGGGTCGGTACTGACCTATACCCTGTCTCCGGTCGTTAATAATACCTATGCGCTGGCAGGATATACCCTGGAAGACACCGGCCTGAAGGCGTATAACAGAGAGGGAGAAGAACTTCCGGACTACCTGACGGACGGCTATTCCATTACATCCGTTGCAGTCGGACAGGCGTCACATAATGTTTCCATGTACGACCTGGCCGCGGAAAATGCCGCTGCCGCAAATGTGATCTATGGGGAAGTAACATTTAAAAACTTTGAAGGAGAAGTAATCAGTACCCAGACGGTGATCGCAAGTGACGGTCAGCATACGGTTGTGCTGCCGGCAGGAAGCGGAAAAGCAGGATCTGTTTCTGTCCGCTACTATTCGGAAGGATTCCAGGCTGAGACGGATAACAGATATTCTCTCGGGCAGGAGTTTACTCCCGGAAATGTAACCATTACTGCTGAGATTGATCAGCAGGCGGGAGAAACCGGCCGTCAGGAGATCAGGAAAATTACCAATGAGGCGAGTGCTGCGGTATCATACCGCGGGTGGAGCAGCACAGGTGTGCAGGATAAAGAGCCTCATACAGAGACGGTCCGTGCGTCTGCGTCAAACCAGTTTGGTGTGCAGGATACAGCCATTGTTTCTGTAGAAAAAGAGGCGGATAAAACTTCGGTAAATGTAGGTGATACGTTTACTTATACAATTACAATTACAAACCATGCCGACGCGGGCGCTGATCTGGTGGATCCGATTGTGATTGATTTCCTTCCTCAGGGTGTCGGACTGGCAGGGACGGATACAGATGTCCGGCTGACAGATGCAGGAGGACCGGATTCTGAACTTACTCTGGATCCTGCCCATGCATACCGCTCAGAAAGCCGCGGAGATGACACGGCAGTTCTGATTTTCCTTATCGGAACGCTGGCACCCGGGGAAAGTGCATCCCTGACCATTGATGTTGTGGCAGGTCCTTCTGTCGTAAGCCACGGGACAACATTGAGAAATAATGTATATGTTACCAGTGACCAGGCAGGAGTAGAGAGCGAGGAAAATCCGGGACGCGCATCCTTTAAAAATTCAGAAGGTGACTGGGCGGAGACGCTTGATACTGTAGCTGCGGATCTGGGAAGCCGGCTTGCTACCCTGAAAGATCTGCTCGGCAATATCGGCGGATATGGATTTGTAGCCGATTCCAATGAGATTACATGGAATTCAGGATCCACACTGACGCTGGTGAAATCAGCCAGCGGAAATCCGGAAGAAGACGGATTCACTACCGGTCAGGTTACGACTGTAAATAACGGAACCGTTACCTATCGTCTGACACTGAGCAACTCCAATTCCCGCGAGGGAAGCACGAACTTCTCCGTTGTGGATATTCTTCCGGCAGACGGAGACTATGTAGGCTCTGGAACTGTACGAAACAGCCAGTGGCCGCTTCATTTCGGCGAGATCGGTTCTGTCCGGACTGTATCGGCAGATGGTTCCGAGTCCCCGGTAGACAGCAGCCACTATACAGTATGGTACTATAACGGGGAAATCAACGGCCAGAGTGAATACAACGCCGTATATGCGGCTGCACAGGCGGAAGGAATGCCGGCAGGCTGGTCAGAAGAACGAAGCGAAGATACAAAAGCATTTATGCTCCGGACGGACAATACCGTTTATCTGGGAGAAAATCAGAGCCTGGTTATCGAGTATACGGCAGAGGTCGGAGAGTATGAAGACATTGAAGAAGTCGCATATCTCAATGCAATGAACAGCTTCTCCAGTCAGTATGATTACTATTTCCTGAACAGCGAGACACCGGAGGAGGCACATACATCCCAGTATATGGCACATTCCAACAGTGTACCGGTTATCGTAACACCGGATCCGGTAAAGGTAGGCGGAACGATCTGGATTGATAAAAACAGAAACGGAATATGGGAGACCGGCGAGAATGTCAGGGATCTAAGCGGTTATTCGATCATTCAGAATATGATGGATGAGGTAGAGATCAGACTCCTGGAATATACAGGAACAAGCCAGAGCTCTACATCTTCCCGGACTTATAATAAGTCGGAGGATACAGACTGGGATGAGAATCCGAATTTCGTATTTGATGAGCTGAATCCGGCGCGCCTGCTGGATACGGTGACAGATATATACGGTACAGATGCGGATGATCCATATGCTCCGTATCCCGGCGGAATCCTTGATCCGTCTAAGCTGAAAGGCGAACAGCCGTATACCTATCAGATTGCGGTTACACTTCCGGGAACAATAGAAGGCAGATTCAATATAACGTCTGTGGGAGAAACCAGCGGATTTTCACGGAATCCGGCATCTGATTATCTGGCTGACGGAGCGGCCGAGCGAACGGACAACAATTACCGTTCTACTGTGACCGCCAGCGGTACGGCAGGTGTTTCAGAAAGATTTTACCTGTGGCCCACAAGTGTGGATACGGCATGGGATAACTCAAAAGATATCGGGCTTGTTCCGGTACGTGATCTGGAACTTACCAAGACAGCGAAAGACGATCCGGCAAATACTCCGGTATCCGGGGCAGAATTTACAATTTACGGCCCATATGAAAACGGAGATACCGCTGACATAAGTAAAGCAGCAGAAGAAGGCAAAGTTGTCGGAATATACAGAACCAATGAAGAAGGAAAAATTCATGTGAAAGACCTCCTGTGGTTCTACGATTATGTAATTGTTGAGACAGCACCGGCTGACGGCTATGAACTGGACGGAGCTGCCGCAGCGGGAACAAATATTACTGCCCGTTCCGACGGAAACGGCTGGGTACTCCATACGCCTGAGAAAGACAGTACAGTTACAACAGAAGAGGTTACAGTTACAAATAAACGTGAGGCTGCAATTGAGCTGTCCGCATCAAAGGTTCTGACAGGACGCGATCTGAAGCAGGGAGAATTTACATTTGATCTGCTTGACAGCGACGGTACAACAGTGCTTGCTACCGCGGCAAATGACGCGGCCGGAAATATCACTTTTGATATAACGGCAGAAGGTGCAGGTATTCATACTTATTATATCCGGGAGCAGTCAGAGACGTCAGATAACGGCGTGGACTATGACGATACAAATTACCGGGTAACTGTACAGGTAGACTGGAACAGCACGGAAAACAAGCTGGTTCAGGGCGAGACAATTTACTATATCGGAGATGCGGTGCAGGAAGACGGCGCTGTATTTGAGAACACTTATACTGCGGAAGGCTCATGGACTCCGGAAGGAATTAAGAAGCTGACCGGCAGGAAGATGACAGAGGATGATGTATTTACGTTCTCCGTTAAAGAAAACGGCAGTGAAGTGCTGACCGGAACAGCCACGGGAACGGCAGATGCAGAACAGGCGGATATTGTATTTGACGGTTCGGTTTCATACGGTCTGGCAGATATGGAAGGCAAGAGCCAGAAGATATTTACCTATACGATTGAAGAGACCGGAACGCAGTCCGACGGACTTACCTTTGATACGGAGCCGGTTACAGTAACAGTGACTGTAACAGATGACGGAAAGGGAAATCTTATCCCGGATGCGGTATACACCAAAGACGGCGAGAAGATCACACAGGCGGAATTTGAAAATACTTATACCGCGCAGGAGACAGAATATACGCCGTCAGTTGAAAAGATCTTCACCGGTATTATCCCGGACGACAAGACATTTACCTTCGAACTTACGGCGGATGCAGAGAATCCTGGCGGAGCAGTCCTGCCGGGTGGAGGAACGAAGGCTGAGGCACAGGTTACCTATGAAAAAGGCACCTACGGTGATACGGCCAGAACAGCATCTTTCGGAGCAATCAGATTTACAGAAGACGGAACCTACCGCTTTGTAATTACAGAGCAGGGAGGAACCGAAGGCGACGGCTTCACTTATGACGATACAAAGTGGACGCTTACCGTAGGTGTAAAAGATAATGGAAAAGGAAAACTTGTAATCGGAAGTACAGATATTACCTACAGTACAGACGAAGATGCAAACCACACCGGAGCGGTATTTGAAAACAGCTACATTCCGTCGCCTGTTCCGTACCAGCTTCATGTGTCAAAGTGTGTGGAAGGCGCAGAGATGCCTTCTGAAACAACATTTGAATTTACGCAGAGCCTGGAAGCAGGAGATACGAGCGGAGTCGACCTGCCTCAGAATAATACGACGTCAGTTACGATAACACAGACCGGTGAGAACGGAGAGCAGAGCGGTACCTTTGAGTCCATGACTTTTACAAAAGCAGGCCGGTATACCTTTGTAATCCGCGAGACAGCCGGCAGCAAGCCCGGTTATTCCTATGACGGAAGCGTATGGTATGCGGATGTGACTGTTGCAGATAAACAGGGTTCTCTTCAGGTAACAGATGCGACCTACCGGAAGGGAGAAGACACAACGGGCAATCCGACGGCGGCACAGTTTGTAAACCGCTATGATACAGAGTCGATTGATTATACGCCGCATGTATTGAAAAAACTTACCGGGGATCCGATATCTGACAGTAAGATATTTACATTTGAGCTTACGGCGGACCGTGACAATCCGCAGAACGGGGCTTCCTTCGGCGGAACAGATACAGCAACAGTATCCGTAACGGCACAGCCGGCAGGCGGAGATTCGTCAGATCAGCAGCTCCAGGCGGGCTTTGATCCGATCACATTTACAGAGGCCGGAAGATATACGTTCTATATCCGGGAGATCGGATCGGAAACAGAAGACGGATATACTTATGATACCGCACAGTGGACGCTGACTGTTGAAGTACAGGATGCAGGCGGAGCGCTGCGTGTTATCTCATCCGAGTACGCTGCGGACGGCCGGGAAACCAATGACGCCGACGCTGTCTTTGAGAACAGCTATACGCTTACTCCGACAGACTATACACCTTCGGTAAGAAAAGAACTGGCCGGAGATGAAACACCGGCAGATCATCAGCAGACATTTACATTTACAATGGAAGCTGCAGCAGACAATCCGGACGGCGCTGTGCTTGGAACGGGCGCTCAGACCGATACGGCAGTTATAACAGGCGCCGGAACACCGGCAGAAGGCCGCGGCTTCCAGGCGATCCACTTTACAAGAGAGGGCCAGTTCCGCTTCCTTATCCGGGAGAATGAAAAACCGGAAACAGTCGGAGGATATACCTATGATGCCGGTTACTGGACATTAACAGTGACAGTAGATGATCAGAACGGCAGACTGACCGTTACTGATCATACATACAGCTATACACCGGCTGACGGCGGCGAAAACCGTGATGACAGCAGGACAGAGGCTGAATTTATTAACAACTATGCCGTTACCGAAACGACATTTGTTCCGCAGATCCGGAAAACCCTGGACGGGGATGAAACACCGGCAGATAATCAGAAGCGGTTTACATTCGAACTGACTGCAGACAAGAATAATCCTGACGGAGCAGTACTCGGAAAAGATACGGCGGTTATAACAGGAGCCGGAGTGCCGGCAGAAGGAGACGGGTTCGGAGCCATTACGTTTACCCGGGCGGATACTTACCGATTTGAAATCCGGGAAACAGGAACAGCACCGGACGGTTATACCTTCGATGACGGAGTATGGACGCTTACAGTCACCGTTACAGACGAAAACGGCGCGCTCAGAGTGACAGGGCAGACATACACCTACACACCGGATACCGGAACAGACAGAAATGAAAGCACAACAGAGGCGGAGTTCATCAATGTATACGAAGTTACGGATACCTCCTATACTCCGCAGGCTGCAAAGAAGCTTACCGGAGACGAGACACCGGCGGATCAGCAGAAAACTTTCCGCTTTACAGTAGAAGCTGCGGCTGACAATCCGGAAGGCGCGGTACTTGGAGACGCAGAGGATATTTCGGCAGCGGTAACAGGCACGGGAACGACTGCAGATCCGGGAGCAGACAGCTTCGGGGCAATTACATTTACAAAAGCCGGAGTATTTGATTTTATTATCCGCGAGACAGACGGCGGGGAGCCGGGCTACACCTATGATGCCGGATACTGGACATTGACGGTGACAGTTGAAGATCAGGAAAGCCGGTTAGCTGTAACCGGAAAAGAATATGTTTACAGCGGCGAAGGCGCCGGACATGAAACAAATGATACACAGGCTCTCTTTGTCAATAATTACCAGGTTAAAGCAACGGAGTACATGCCGATTGTAGAGAAGGTAATTGACGGAGAATATCCGGCAGATCAGGCGAAAGATTTTGTATTCCGTCTGAAAGCAGAGACCGGCAATCCGGAAAACGGAGCAGTTATCCAGAGTGATTCTGTGACGATTACCGGGGAAGGAGAAAAAGAGTTTGCCGAGCCGGTTATATTTACAAAAGCAGGTGTCTATACCTTCCTGATTTCCGAAGAAGGAGGGGATGAGAACGGCTATACCTATGATGATACTCAGTGGAGACTTACGGTGACGGTTGCTGATGTGAACAGCCAGCTTGTTGTACAGGATTACACTTATCAGAAGGACGGCGCGGCAGTTCCTTCGGAAGAAGAATCTGACATAGCGGTATTTACCAATGGTTATGAAGTGCAGCCGACAGAAGCGGTTCTTGGAGTTGTGAAACAGGTATCCGGAGATGTTCCTAAAGACAGGGATGCTACATTTACCTTCGGATTAAGCCGGAAAGAAGGAAGTCCGGAGGGAGCAGAACTGCCGCAGAATACAGAAATTACAATTACCGGCAGCGGTGAAAATGAATTTGATGCAATAAAATTCAACCGCGCGGATACATATCAGTTTGAGATTCGGGAGATAAATGACGGAGTTCCCGGTTACAGTTACGACGGTACCGTCTGGACGGTGACAGTAAAAGTAATCGACGTTGACAGCAGGCTTGAAGTCGAAAGCATAACTTATGACAAAGATCAGACCGGAACTCAGACAGATGAAATTCAGGCAGCTGTATTTGAAAACAGCTACAGTACAACAGAAGTTTCCTATTCACCTCTCGTAGAAAAACAGATTACGGGAGATGAGCGGCCGTCAGAGAGACTCTTCCGGTTCGAACTGAATGCGTCAGAAGAGAATCCGGAAGGAGCGGTTCTGAAGAATCAGGCAGAAGATGCTGTATCAGGTCCGATATATACGGAGACAGAAGGCGCAGGACATGCCGGCTTTGAGCCGATCCGGTTTATGAAGGCAGGTACGTACCGGTTTGCGATCCGGGAAGTAAATGACGGTGCAAACGGATATACCTATGATGAGGGAATCTGGAATCTGGTTGTCACAGTGGAAGACATAGACAGCGTTCTTACAATTACAGATGTTGTCTATACCCGGGATGACGGAACCGAAAACGCTGAAATGGCAGTATTTACAAATGTATATGATTCCGGTTCTGTAACATTTATGCCTGAAATCAACAAGAAAGTTGAAGGAAAAGTTCCGGAGGGCACAGACCAGAAATTCGAATTTAACATGGAAGCGGCAGATGATTACGGCGACAGTATTGTAATGCCGGAGAATACGGGTACAACAGTGAATGGAGCAGGAAAAGCGGCCTTTGAGAAAATTACATTCCAGAAGGCAGGAAGCTACGAATTCAGGCTGACAGAGAACAAGGGAAATACAGAAGGATTTACATACGATGAATCGGTGTGGATTCTCACCGTAGATGCAGCAGATGAAGACGGCCGTCTTGTAATCAGAAATGCTGTATACCGGAAATCCGGATCAACCCGGAAAAATGCAGACATGGCTGAATTTGTGAATATTTACAGCAGCACCCCATTCGAAAAGATTGAGACAGTTCAGACCGGTGATACTACAAACGGTACAATGCCTGTCGTGCTTCTGTTCGGATCCGCCGCAGCCGCCGGATGGGCAGTTGTCCGCAGACGCAGAAAGAGAAAGGCATGAGAGGCAGAGAAGCAGAAGACCTGACCGGCCGTGTATTCGGCCGGCTGACGGTCCTTTACAGGGTCGAAAACAAAGGCGGAAGAACCTGCTGGCGGTGCCGATGTACCTGTGGAAAGGAAAAAGATGTAACAGCACATGACCTGAAAGCAGGGAAGGTAAAAAGCTGCGGGTGCCTGGCAGGTCCGCCGGGCCGGAACAGAGTGGATATCGCCGGAAGACGTTTCGGCCGGCTGACAGCCTTGTATCCTACGGATAAACGGGACAGAAGAGGATCCGTTTACTGGCACTGCCGCTGTGACTGCGGCAATGAGACTGATGTAACAGAGACACATCTGGTGCATGGCAATTACCGCAGCTGCGGCTGCCTGAATCTGGAAAATCAAAAGAAAATCAGTGAAAAACTGCATCATATTGACGGCACATGTATAGAGATCCTTGAGAAAAGAAAGCACAGAAACGATAATAAAAGCGGATTCCGGGGTGTCTATAAAATGAAAAACGGACGTTACAGAGTTGATATCGGATTTCAGCGGAAACGGTTCTATATCGGCTCTTATGACAGCTTTAATGAAGCTGTGGAGATGCGGCTCCGTGCAGAGCATCTGCTCTATGACCGTTTTATTGAGGCATACTATGAATGGAAGCAAAGAGCGGATGAAGATCCGGAATGGGGGAAAAATAACCCGTTGAAATTTGAAGCCGACTTAAAGGATATCTATCTGACATAATGTCACAGCCTGCCAGAATGGCAGATATATAATGCGACAACTGAAAGGAGAGGCGTTCCGAAGCTGATGAATGGAGAATTCTCAGGCGGCGGAACGCCTTTTCCTGTTGTCAAAGGCACAGCAAAATAATTTAGAGTGCCCTCCATTTTTTGCGGCAAAGACTTGAAACAAAGATTGAAATGCGGTATGATAAAAACTATCAGTATTTTTCATTTGAAGGGACGGGGTAACATGAAGTTAAAAATCGGAGTAATTAAAGGAGACGGCATTGGTCCGGAGATCGTGGACGAAGCACTGAAGGTGCTGGACCGGGTCGGAGAAGTGTATGGCCATACATTTTCCTATACACAGCTTCTGATGGGCGGCGCTTCTATTGATGTGAATGGTGTTCCGCTCACAGAGGAAACGTTAAATCTGGCAAAAGAAAGTGAAGCTGTGCTGATGGGTTCTATTGGAGGAGATGCGAAGACATCGCCATGGTATCAGCTGGAACCGTCAAAGCGGCCGGAAGCAGGGCTCCTTGCTCTGAGAAAAGGATTAAATCTTTTTGCAAATCTCCGTCCGGCAGTCCTTTACGACGAGCTGAAGGGAGCATGCCCCCTGAAAGAAGAGATCGCAGAAAAAGGGTTTGACATGATGATTATGCGTGAGCTTACCGGCGGTCTTTATTTTGGCAGAAGGAGTACAGAAAATGTGAACGGGGTACTGACCGCACGGGATGAGCTTACATATAATGAAAATGAGATACGCAGAATTGCAAAGCGTGGATTCGATATTGCTATGAAGCGGAGAAAAAAGGTGACCAGTGTAGATAAGGCCAATGTTCTGGATTCCTCCAGACTGTGGAGAAAGGTTGTAGAGGAAGTGGCGGCTGATTATCCGGAAGTTACATTAGAGCATATGCTGGTTGACAACTGCGCCATGCAGCTGGTAAAGGATCCGGCGCAGTTTGATGTGATTCTGACAGAGAACATGTTTGGAGACATTCTGTCTGACGAAGCAAGCATGGTTACCGGTTCTATCGGGATGCTGGCATCCGCGAGCCTGAATGAGACGAAGTTCGGACTTTATGAGCCCAGCGGCGGATCTGCTCCGGATATTGCGGGCAGGGGGATTGCAAATCCTATTGCAACAATCCTGTCAGCGGCAATGATGCTCAGGTATTCTTTTGATCTGGACAAAGAAGCGGATGCCGTGGAAAAAGCAGTGGAAGATGTGCTGAAAGACGGATACCGCACAATTGATATTATGTCAGAAGGAAAAACACAGATCGGCACCTCAGAGATGGGAGACAGGATCTGTTCCTATATTCGGTAAATGATAAAAACAGAAAGTGAAATACAGACAGAAAGTGAGGAGATTTAAGTTGATAAGTGATACAGTTACAAAAGGTGTACAGCAGGCGCCGCACAGATCATTATTTAATGCACTCGGCATGACACAGGAGGAGCTTGACCGGCCGCTTATCGGTGTAGTCAGTTCATATAGCGAGATTATTCCCGGCCATATGAATCTGGATAAAATCACGGAGGCTGTAAAAATGGGAGTGGCAATGGCAGGAGGAACACCGGTAATGGTTCCTGCAATCGCAGTATGCGATGGGATTGCCATGGGACATATCGGTATGAAATATTCTCTTGTAACAAGAGATCTGATTGCTGATTCTACAGAGGCACTGGCAATGGCTCATCAGTTTGACGGGCTTGTTATGATACCAAACTGCGATAAAAACGTTCCCGGTCTGCTGATGGCGGCGGCACGTGTGAACATTCCTACAATTTTTGTCAGCGGAGGACCTATGCTTGCAGGACATGTGAAAGGACAGAAGACCAGCCTTTCCAGCATGTTTGAGGCGGTGGGATCCTATGCGGCAGGAAAGATCACCGACGAAGAACTCTGTGAATTTGAAAACAAAGCCTGCCCTACATGCGGATCCTGTTCCGGTATGTACACAGCAAACAGTATGAACTGCCTGACAGAGGCTCTGGGAATGGGACTGAAAGGCAACGGAACGATTCCGGCAGTATATTCGGCAAGGCTCCAGCTGGCGAAACATGCGGGAATGCAGGTGATGGAACTGGTAAGAAAGAATATCCGTCCGAGAGACATCATAACGGAAAAGGCAATTCTGAATGCCCTTACGGTAGATATGGCGCTGGGATGCTCAACAAACAGTATGCTTCATATTCCGGCTATTGCCCATGAGATCGGCATGGATTTTGAAATTGATTTTGCAAACAGCATCAGTGAAAAAACACCGAATCTCTGTCATCTGGCCCCGGCAGGTCATACATATATTGAGGATCTCAATGAGGCCGGCGGCGTATATGCGGTTATGAATGAACTGAATAAAAAGGGTCTGCTTTATACAGACTGTATGACAGTTACCGGAAAGACAATCGGAGAGAATATTGAGGGATGCGTCAATAAGAATCCGGAAGTAATCCGGCCGATTGACAATCCATATTCTGCTACCGGCGGCCTTGCAGTGCTGAAGGGAAATCTGGCTCCGGACGGAAGTGTAGTAAAGAGATCTGCTGTATGTGACGAGATGCTGGTACATGAAGGACCGGCCAGAATATTTGAAAGCGATGAGGAAGCAACGGCAGCCATCAAGAGCGGAAAGATTCATCCGGGAGATGTAATCGTAATCCGTTATGAGGGACCGAAGGGCGGCCCGGGAATGAGAGAGATGCTGAATCCTACCTCCGCAATTGCAGGATATGGACTGGGATCTTCTGTTGCTCTGATTACAGACGGAAGATTCAGCGGCGCTTCCAGAGGCGCTTCTATTGGCCATGTATCACCGGAAGCAGCGGTGGGAGGCCCGATCGCACTTGTAGAAGAGGGCGATATTATTAAGATTAATATTCCTGAACTGAAGCTGGAACTTGATATATCTGACGAGGAGATGGCTGCAAGAAGAGCAAAATGGCAGCCCAGAGAGCCAAAAGTCAAGACCGGCTATCTGGCCAGATATGCGTCCATGGTTACCTCAGGAAACCGGGGGGCAATTCTGGAAATACCAAAGACAGAAGAAACAAAATAATCAGGGAGGAAGGCGCCATGCAGTTAAATGGAGCAGAAATAGTAATAGAGTGCCTGAAGGAGCAGGGAGTAGATACGGTGTTCGGATATCCGGGCGGCGCGATTCTTAATGTTTATGATGAACTGTATAAACACAGAGATGAGATCCGGCATATTCTTACATCCCATGAACAGGGAGCTTCCCATGCTGCCGATGGCTATGCACGTGCAACAGGAAAAGTAGGAGTCTGCCTGGCAACAAGCGGACCGGGGGCAACGAACCTGGTCACCGGAATTGCCACGGCTTATATGGATTCGATTCCGGTTGTGGCGATTACATGTAATGTGGGAGTATCTCTTCTCGGAAAAGACAGCTTCCAGGAGATTGATATTACAGGCATCACACTGCCGATTACAAAATATAATTTCATTGTTAAGGATGTAGCTGATCTTGCAGATACGATCCGGAAAGCTTTCCGGATTGCAAAAAGCGGCCGTCCGGGACCGGTTCTGATTGATATACCGAAAGATGTGACATCTAATGTAACGGAGTATGAATATAAAGCGGCAGAACAGCCTGCCCGCGCTGAGGTACAGATCACTCAGGAGGAGCTTGACAGTGCTCTGGCTATGATACGGGAGTCCAGACGTCCGATGATCTTTGTCGGAGGAGGCGCTGTCCTCTCGGACGCCAGCGATGAACTGTTTGAGTTCGTGGGAAAAGTGGATGCGCCGGTAACAGATACACTTATGGGAAAAGGCGCTTTCCCGGGCACAGATCCACGTTACACAGGCATGCTGGGAATGCATGGAACAAAAGCTTCGAATTATAGTGTCAGCGAGTGCGATCTGCTGATTGTTGTAGGTGCAAGATTCAGCGACCGTGTGACTGGAAATACAGAGACATTTGCTAAAAATGCAAAGATCCTTCAGATCGATATTGACCCTGCAGAGATGAATAAAAATATTATTATCACCCAGGGGATAGAAGGAGATGTCAAAAAAGTTCTGGAACTGCTCAATAAGAATCTTGATCAGCAGGAACACAGAGAGTGGATTGAAAAAGTAGAAGAATATAAGGAAAAATATCCCCTGAAATATCATCCGGAGGGACTGACGGGACCGTTCATTGTAGAAGAAATCTATCGTCAGACAAAGGGAGAGGCACTTATTGTAACGGAAGTGGGACAGCATCAGATGTGGGCGGCCCAGTACTATAAGTATACAAAGCCGCATACCCTTCTTACGTCCGGCGGCCTTGGAACAATGGGATACGGCCTTGGTGCAGCGCTTGGCGCCAAGACAGGATGTCCGGATAAAACAGTAATCAACATTGCCGGAGACGGATGTTTCCGTATGAATATGCATGAGATCGCTACGGCAGTCAGACATCATATTCCGGTGATTCAGGTTGTGGTAAACAATCATGTGCTTGGTATGGTACGTCAGTGGCAGGATCTGTTTTACGATGAGAGATATTCTGCGACAGTGCTCAGAGACGCGGTTGATTTCGTGAAGCTGGCCGAAGCAATGGGCGCCGTCGGTATCCGTGCGGCAAGCCGGCAGGAATTCCAGGCGGCGCTGGAAAAGGCGCTGACGCTGAATCAGCCGGTTGTTATTGACTGTCAGATTGACAGCGACGATAAGGTATGGCCTATGGTCGCTCCGGGTACATCGATCAGCGAGGCATTTGATGAAGAAGATATGGCGAGATAATCCCGCTGTATATATAAATTTGAGGAGGTAGTAAAAATGAGCAGAGTCTATAACTTTTCAGCGGGACCTGCGGTTCTTCCGGAAGAGGTGCTGAAGGAAGCGGCGGCAGAAATGCTGGATTACAACGGAACGGGAATGTCGGTGATGGAGATGAGCCACCGTTCAAAGGCTTTTGAGGAGATTATTACGACAGCAGAGCAGGATCTGAGAGATCTGATGCAGATTCCTGACAATTATAAGGTGCTTTTCCTTCAGGGCGGAGCTTCCCAGCAGTTTGCGATGATCCCTATGAATCTGATGAAAAACAGAGTGGCGGATTATATTATCACAGGTCAGTGGGCGAAAAAAGCTGCGAAAGAAGCAGAAAAATATGGAAAGGTCAACAGAATAGCATCTTCTGAGGACCGTACATTCTCTTATATTCCTGACTGCTCGGATCTGCCGGTTTCCGAGGATGCGGATTATGTTTATATCTGTGAAAATAATACAATTTACGGAACAAAGTTTAAAACTCTTCCGAATACGAAAGGCAAAACTCTGGTGGCGGATGTTTCTTCCTGCTTCCTGTCCGAGCCTGTGGATGTTACAAAATACGGGCTTATTTACGGAGGAGTACAGAAGAATATCGGCCCTGCAGGGGTTGTTATTGTAATTATCCGGGAAGATCTGATTACAGAGGATGTACTTCCGGGAACCCCCACCATGCTTACTTATAAGACGCATGCAGATGCAAAGTCTCTGTACAATACACCGCCTGCATACGGTATCTATATCTGCGGCAAGGTATTTAAGTGGATTAAGTCTCTGGGCGGACTTGAGGCTATGAAAGAGAGAAATGAAAAGAAGGCAAAAGTTCTCTATGATTTCCTTGACCAGAGCAAACTGTTCAAAGGAACAGTTGAAAAGAAGGATCGTTCTCTTATGAACGTACCTTTTGTTACAGGAGATGCAGACCTGGACGCTAAATTTGTAAAAGAGGCAAAGGAAGCCGGTCTTGAGAATCTTAAGGGACACCGGACAGTAGGCGGTATGAGAGCCAGCATATATAATGCTATGCCTTACGAAGGTGTTGTGGCACTGGTAGATTTTATGAAGAAATTTGAAGAGGAGAATCTGTAGGATGTTTAAGTATCATTGCCTGAATCCAATCTCTCATGCGGGACTGGAACAGCTGGACGAAAATTATGTAAACACAGATAATGAAAAAGAAGCGGATGCCATATTGGTGCGAAGCGCGAAAATGCATGATATGGAATTCGGACCGAATCTGAAACTGATTGCACGGGCAGGTGCCGGTGTGAATAATATTCCGCTGGACAGATGCGCGGAAGAGGGAATCGTTGTATTTAATACCCCCGGAGCAAATGCAAATGGTGTAAAGGAAATTGTAATAGCGGGCATGCTTCTGGCGGCAAGAGATATTATCGGCGGAATCAACTGGGTACAGGAATACGAGGAAGACGGCGATATCGCAAAGATTACCGAGAAAAAGAAGAAAGCCTTTGCCGGAACTGAGATTCAGGGCAAGAAGCTTGGTGTAATCGGTCTTGGCGCAATCGGAGTACTGGTTGCAAATGCGGCGGTAAATCTTGGAATGGATGTATATGGATATGATCCGTATCTGTCTGTGGATGCGGCATGGAAACTGTCCAGACATATTCACCATGCCAAAACAGTAGATGAGCTTTACACCCAGTGCGATTATATTACAATTCATGTGCCGGCTACAGAGGATACAAAGGGCATGATTGATAAAAATGCCATCAGCCTGATGAAGAACGGAGTGGTAATTCTCAACTTTGCCAGAGATATTCTTGTGAATCAGGAGGATATTGTGGATGCACTTGTCTCTGAAAAGGTACGCTGCTATGTGACAGATTTCCCGACAAAGGAAATTGTAGGAGTGAAAGGCTCCATTGTAATTCCTCATCTGGGGGCTTCTACAGAGGAATCAGAAGATAACTGTGCGAAGATGGCAGTTTCCGAGCTGAGAGACTTCCTTGAAAATGGAAATATTCACCATTCTGTTAATTATCCGGACTGCGACATGGGGAAAAAGAGCAGTGCCGCAAGGATAACCGTCCTGCACAGGAATGTTCCGAAGATGCTGGGACAGTTTACCGGAATTCTTGCAGAAGAAGGAATCAATATTTCTCTGATGACCAATAAAAGCCGCGGGGAATATGCTTATACAATGATCGACGCAGATGCTGCTGTACCGGCTGAAGTGGAAAAGAAGATTTCCGAAACAGACGGTGTGCTTCGTGTGAGAATTCTTTAAAAAGTGATACCTGCCGGGATCTCTCCCGGCAGGTATCACTTTTATTATTTGTATGTGAAACGGAATCGGAATGCAGTGTAATACTGGTGTTGACAAAAAGTGTATAATTGTATACAATTATACAGACGCAGCTGTATCAATTCTTTTATTTAACAGTGCATTGATACAGGCGGATCAGAGCTATGTTATTTTGCGGCAGGAGGGCATCAGATGGAAGAACATCAGGATTATTCTCTTGGAAGCCGTGTTTTCCAGAAAATCCGGGAAGACATTTTAAACGGCAGATATAAGGAACATGATGAACTCAGAGAGAATACTCTGGGCAAAGAGCTGGGCGTGAGCCGCACTCCGGTAAGAGAGGCATTGCGCCAGCTGGAACTTGAGGGGCTGGTTACAATCATACCAAACCGGGGGGCTTATGTGACTGGTATATCCCGCAAGGATATATGGGATATTTATGTAATGCGTTCTATGCTGGAAGGGCTCTGTGCCAGATGGGCGGCAGAGCATATTACAGACGAGCAGCTGGACGAACTGGAAGAGGCAATTCTTTTGTCCGAGTTCCAGGTGAAAAAAGAGTCCGGATTTAATGCATCCCAGGTCGCTGTTCTGGACGGAAGGTTTCATGCAATTCTTTATGAAGCATCCGGAAGCAGAATTTTAAGCCATGTTCTGACGGATTTCCATAATTATGTAAAGATGGCCCGCGTGTCTTCTGTTGTATCCGAGGAAAGGGCCCGGAAGTCAATCCGGGAACATCGCCAGATACTCCGGGCGATCCGGGACAGGGACGCGGATATGGCAGAGCAGCTGGCAAACGAACATATCATGCATGTAATGCAGAACCTGAAAAAGCAGGGCTATAACGAAAAGTAGGAGGAGACAGCAAAATGGAAAAAATTAAGATGACAACACCTCTTGTAGAGATGGATGGAGACGAAATGACAAGAATTCTCTGGAAAATGATCAAAGAGAATCTTCTTGAGCCGTACATTGACCTTAAGACAGAGTACTACGATCTTGGTCTTGAGCACAGAAATGAAACAAATGATCAGGTAACCGTTGATTCCGCTATGGCTACAAAGAAGTATAAGGTAGCTGTAAAATGTGCGACAATCACTCCGAATGCTGCACGTATGGATGAATACGATCTGAAAGAAATGTGGAAAAGTCCCAACGGCACAATCCGTGCTATTCTTGACGGGACGGTATTCCGTGCTCCTATTGTAGTAAAAGGAATCGAGCCTTGTGTAAAGAACTGGAAGAAGCCGATTACGATTGCAAGACATGCTTACGGGGATGTGTATAAGGGATCAGAGATGAAGATACCGGGCGCCGGAAAAGTAGAGCTTGTTTACACAGCAGAGGACGGTTCCCAGACAAAAGAGCTGGTTCATGAGTTTGATGGCCCGGGAATCGTGCAGGGAATGCATAACCTGAATAAATCCATTGAAAGTTTCGCAAGAAGCTGCTTTACATATGCCCTGGATACACATCAGGATCTCTGGTTTGCAACAAAGGATACTATTTCCAAGAAGTACGACCATACATTCAAAGATATCTTCCAGGAAATTTATGATGCAGAGTTTGCAGAGAAGTTTGAAGCTGCGGGAATCGAGTATTTCTATACGCTGATCGACGATGCCGTTGCCCGCGTAATGAAGTCAGAAGGCGGATATATCTGGGCATGCAAAAACTATGACGGCGACGTTATGAGCGACATGGTTTCCTCTGCTTTCGGTTCTCTTGCAATGATGACTTCCGTTCTTGTTTCTCCGGAAGGATATTATGAGTACGAGGCTGCTCACGGAACTGTGCAGCGCCACTATTACAAGCACCTGAAAGGCGAGGAGACATCCACAAACTCAGTGGCAACAATCTTCGCATGGACAGGCGCCCTCAGAAAACGCGGCGAACTGGACGGCATTCAGGAACTGTGTGATTTTGCAGACCGTCTGGAAAAAGCAACCATCGACACAATCGAGTCAGGAGAGATGACAAAAGACCTGGCACTGATCACAACAATCGAGAATCCGACCGTATTAAACAGCGAAGGATTCATCAAAGCAATTGCGAAGAGACTGTAGAATTTGAATTTGTGGGTGAAGAGAACTTCCGCCGGGGAGTCCGGATATGGTGCCGGAGAGCACGCTTTCGCTCGGAACGCGGCGCAGCGGTACATAAGAG
>USFD01000017.1 GCA_900553885.1 uncultured Ruminococcus sp. | reverse complement strand
CTGCTTCTTATCAAAGAAGATTTTTCCCTATAGACACAGAAATTTTTACGCCCTCTTATCCTATGCTGGAATGGGCACAGAGCAGATACGCGAAATACAGTCCGGAAGGATACTCCTGGCTGATTCACGGACATATCCATGATCTGAAAGGCGAGGCATATCACTATATTAAAGAGCATCTGCCCTGCGCATTGAACGCCGGATTTGATATCAATGATCATCCGGTAACACTTGAAGAGCTGATGGAAAATAATTCAAGATGGTATGAGCGGGAGGAATATCCGGATCAGGGCACATTGCCGTGATATAAGCCTTCAGCCCTCCCTGTTTCCATTCGGCTGTTTCCAGATATCCATCTCATCCAACACATCCAGGGCAATTTCCGCCGCGATGCTTCCGGAAGCATTGCTTTCGGCATGGATATTCACTGCGAAAAAATATGTGTTATCAGCGGTCTCTGTGAAGCCCACAAACCAGCCGTTGACGTTCTGTCCGTCCACCTGCCCGGTTCCGGTCTTGCCGTAGAGGGTTCCGGCGGGAGAGGCGGACAGCCGCAGGCTGTCCTTTACAGCCCGGATATTTTCCGGGGCAAAATCAAAGGTGTTGCGGTACAGGTCAGTCAGAAGCTTCACCTGTTCAATGGGTGAAATTTTCAGTCCGGATTCCATCCAGTAGGAGTCAGGGCTGCCGGATATATTTTCGTTCCCGTAGCCGATTTCCCGGATACGGGACCGGATTACGTCTGTACCCATCTGCCTGTCCAGCTCCTGAAAATACCAGTTCGCGGAAACGGATAATGCGGATGCCAGTGTCTGGTCCTGATTCCACGATTCAAAAGGATACAGGGTGCCGTCCCAGGCAAGACCGGAAGCGTCCGGCGAGATAATGCCCTCTTCCAGAGCGAAGAGTGCATCGTATATTTTATAAGTAGAGTCCGGCGAGACCCGGACAGAGGCCTGATCTTCGTTATAGATACTCCACCGGTCATTGGTCAGATCATAGAGGACAAAGCTTCCGTCATAACTGTCAAAATATTCCGCCATATCAATGGAGGAAATATTCTGGCCGGAAGCGCTCCACTGATAATGCTCATCTTCCGAAGCGTGAGAGAACAATGCCGGGGAAAGTCCCGCAAGCAGAGCAGCGGTGAGAGAATAAACAGCTATATTTTTCATCATTTTCAGAGCAGACGGTTTCCGGTAGGCGGCAATATTCAGAATACGCCGCCTGATCTGCTTCATGCTGCCGCCAAGCCCGGCCGAAAACGGGAAGACGGTATGGGAAAGCTTTTCCGCGAAATTGATCAGTGTAAAGCCGTAATCCTGATAATTTTCTTTGTCCAGCATGCGCAGCACGGAGGCGTCGCAGGCAATCTCCCGGTCTCCGCGGATTGCCGCGAACGCGGTCCAGACAAGGGGATTGAACCAGTAAAGGATACCGGCCGGAATCATCAGATAATTTACCAGATTATCTCTGTGCCGGTAGTGCTGCAGTTCGTGGAGCAGGATGTAGCGTATTTCTGACGGCTTACAGTCAGAAATCAGATGAATCGGCAGATAGATGCGGGGACGGAAATATCCTGTAATAACCGGCGATTCCAGAAAGGCAGTACTGTATACAGGAATAGATTTCGTCAGATTCATGTCTCTGAGACAGCCGGCGTAAATTGTCTGTACTTCCGGGTTCTGAAGGGGAAGCGCGGACTTCTTTATTCTGCGCAGGCGCAGGGACGAGCGGATTACCAGCAGGATCATAATCAGAATACCGGCTGTCCATACGCCGGTCAGGATCAGTCCCAGTATGGAAGGTGTGCGGCTGCTGACGG
The DNA here is from genome assembly GCA_900553885.1 of uncultured Ruminococcus sp. Lineage (GTDB taxonomy): Bacteria > Bacillota > Clostridia > Lachnospirales > Lachnospiraceae > Mediterraneibacter. The sequence goes on along the minus strand of USFD01000017.1, from coordinate 42,424 downwards.
AAATGGCAAAATCATTCATCCATCCCGCGGCCGTATCCGCGGAAGCTGCTCCGGAGGCAGTACCGGCCCCGCCACCCCCGCCGGAGAGGATCCCGCGGACGCCGAAAGGAAGCCGCGCCAGGAAAGCGGCCGGCTGCCCGGAAGAGACGGGAAGAAAGGGAACGGCCAGCAGGGCAAGAAGAAGAAACCACAGATTGTACTGTGTCCTGCCGGTCAGCGTATTCCGGAATATTCTTTTTAAGCCAAAAAGCAGAATGATAATAACGCCTATGAAGAGGTTGCATATCAGGAAATGTATCATGAAATCTGTCACGGGGCCGCCTCCTTATCTGGTGTTTTCAGACAGAAGGGTCCGAAGGTTTTCGATTTCTTCTTCCGAAAGGCGGTGATTTTCCAGGTAGGAAGAAAGCATGGCGCTGATATCGCCGTTATAAAACCGTTTTAAAAAGGAAGAGCTTTCATGGCTTACATATTCGTTCTGTCCGACCAGAGGAGTATAGACGAAGACCCGGCCCTGCTTTTCATAAGTCAGCGCTCCTTTTGTTACAAGCCGCTTGATCAGTGTCTGGATCGTTTTCGGACTCCAGGCGGTGGCTTTCAGCAGCCGCTCTGTAATCTCATTTGTGTTGATCGGCGCATATTTCCATACGATTTTCATAACTTCAAATTCCGCTTCTGATATCTGGGGTAAATCCGGCATAACTGTCCCTCCTGAATCTTACATATGTAATAAAAATATTATACAGCAGATCGGAAAGAACTGTCAAACAGAGAAAGTATTCTTATATACAAAGTTGACTGGTATGGCCGGGAGTGATAGACTGGATACTGGAAAAAAGGATTCAGATCAGAAAATGATTGAAAGAAAGGGTTTCCTTTTTTAGGAGGGTATTGTGAAAAGAAAAGGGTTATTATTATGTGTGGGGTTATCTGCAGTGATGCTGGCTACAACTGTTCCGGCCGCGGCTTTCGCGCAGGAGCCGGCAGCGGGTTCTGCCGCTGAGCAGAGATCGGAAAATGTGATTCCGGATGCCGGACTGCAGAAAATAATTAATCAGACGCTGAATGGCAGACTGGATACAGACAGAGAAGATAACGCTCCTGTTACCAGTGATGATATGAAGGAGCTGACGTCTCTTGTTATTGAGAGCGGCGATGGTGTGGAAGATCTGGACGGGCTGCGCTATGCGGTCAATCTTACATCCCTGAGGGTTTACGGGGACATAACAGGACTGGAGGAAATCGGGTATCTTGAAAACCTGGAATCTCTGTCTGTTAACCGGAATTCCAATCTGGAAACACTTTCCGTATTCGGAGATAAGCCGGCGCTTGAAGATCTTGACTGCTCAAATAACGGGAACCTGAGCGATATTTCCGCATTGAGCAATCATGCATGTCCGGCGCTGAGGGAAGTTACTCTGGAGAACTGCTCGGAAATAACGGACATTACTCCGCTTAAGGGATATTTCGGCCTGGAGTACCTGAATCTGGAAAAAATTACGGTAACAGAGGAGAACAGGGAAGACTATCAGGAAACGATCCGTTCGCTGACAGGGCTCAGGACTCTTTATATGCCGTACTGCGAAGTGACGGATGAGGATACGGCAATGTTTTCAGCGCTTGCGGATCTTGAAACGCTTGTCCTGAACATGAATAATATTACAAGTACGCAGTTCTGCGCTGATCTGCCGGAAACTCTGCAGCAGCTCAGTCTTCATGGAAATGATATCAGCGATATGAGCAATATCAGCCGTTTTAGTGGCCTGACTCTGCTTGGACTGGGCAACAATAATGTGACGGACTTTTCCTTTATCGGAGAACTGCCGGAATTAACGGCCGGCTCGCTGCGGCACGCAGAGGGAACAGAAGGATTCCCGGCGGCAGAAACTTATTATTATGGAAGCCAGAGCGAACCGGTTGAAACGAAAGACGGAAGGCTGGCATTTGAGAATCCGTATATCGGGCCGGACGGAAGACCGATTTCCTTTGCCGGTGCGGCAGTAAGCTCCAGTGACAGTGAGGACTGCCAGGTGAGCTATGATGAACAGACAAATGAAATCATTCTTACCCAGGCGAAAGGAACTGTAACAGTAACACTGAACTATAATCTGCCTGTAGGAACAGACGGTTCCTATAAAGTCTGCAGTCTCAGAATACGTGTTTACACAGAAGAAAAGGAACAATATACGATAAATTATGACTGGGGTACAGAAGTCCCGGAAGGCCAGCAGCTCCCCTCTGACACAAATGTATATGACAGCCTGAAAGCCGCGCAGGCAGCTGTAGATAAAACATTTACCGGCCAGACTGCCGTACAGGGCACAAAAGACGGAAAAGAGGGAACATGGAATTTTTCCGGCTGGACTGTTTCTGCGGGAAACGGCGTCCTGCAGGTTACAGGACACTGGACGTTTGAAGAACACCGGCATGTATGGGGAACGCCTTCCTACACATGGTCAGAAGACGGGAAGACATGTACCGCCAGAAGAGTATGTGAGACGGATGCCAGACATGTGGAAGAAGAAACAGCGGACGTGGCGGCCCTTGTTACAACAGAAGCCACCTGTACTGTCATGGGCAGCACCACCTATACGGCGGTATTTGAAAGCGGGTGGGCACAGACTCAGACACGGGTAAAACAGGATATTGCCTTGCTTTCGCATACGCCGGGAGCGGACTGGAAGTATGATGATCAGAATCATTGGAAAGAATGCTCTGTCTGCGGAACCAGACTGGATGAGGAGCCCCATTCTCTGGAATGGATTATTGACCGGGAAGCATCAGGAACAGAATCCGGGCTGAAACATCAGGAGTGTACGGCGTGCGGTTACCGGCTGCCGGATGTGGCAATACCGGCTGATGAAGCAGCGCCGGGCGGAGATCCGACACCGGATAATGAAGCGGTTCCGGACAAAGAAGACGAGCCGCAAGCTCAGCCCTCTGCCGTGCAGGGCAAGACTGTGGTAAATGAGACTGCAAGCCCCGGAACCGGGGATCTGACAGACTTTATGCCCTGGATCTGCCTGGGAACAGGAGCGGCGCTCTGTCTGATATGCGGGAGATGGGCGAAGAAGTTCAGGAAAATAAAATAATACAGAAGCTGTCTCCGCCGGTTTTTGGACCGGCGGGGTTTTTTATGTCTTCTGACGCCGGCTGCCTGACAGATATGCCGGCTGATTTCCAGCCCGGCTAGAGATTAAGCGGCCGGACGCTGATCTTGTTTGGAATGATCGGCGTATAATTATTGAAAAAAATCAGGCTGTATGATAAGGTTTAAAGATGAGAAGGCCGGCAGTCTATGCTGATTTACAGACTGCCGGAAAATCTGATAATATGACAGGAGTGTGCTATGCCAGTTTTTGATTTTAACAATTCTCCGGTTGATTCAAAAGAACCGGAATGTACTTATGAAGTTTTTTATTCCAACGAGTCTGAGACGTCTGCCGAACATCCGATTCTGATCCTGGGAAACCGGGCGGGACGTCTGAAACACCATTCCAGCGGTGTGTTTACAAATCCCATCCGCAGGACGGCCTTCGAGTTCAAGGACGGAGAAGAGAATTTCAGTGAAGATATCCTGCAGATCGACGCCCGGTTTGTCAGCCTTCTGAAGTGGCTGGGGGAAAATCATATCAATGTGCGTCTTTCCGGGGCTGTGCGGGAGGACGGCTATGCGGTGTATAAGATCCGGGAGATTGCCTTCGGAGGCGGCGTGAAGCTTTCTGCCGAAGACGGATTCCTTCAGTTCATGATTGAGCGGCTTCTCTCAAGCGACGCTCCGTCTGAAGAGATTCCGGATGAGGATGAGGAAGAGACCGGAGACAGCATGAAGCTGACCAGTATTCAGAGTATTACGGATTTTATTACCTGCGCGGGGAGAACACTGCCGGACAATATCCGTCTCTGGGCCAGAAGGAATCTGGCGGTTGCCCGGTCTCATGAAGTATCTGCAGAAGAGCGGCGCCATGCCCAGAGGGCGCTTTCGATTATGATGAATATTCAGTGGAAAGGCCACTATTTTGAAGCCATTGATCCCCAGGAGGCGCGGCGGATTCTGGACGAGGAGCTTTACGGCATGGAGCAGGTGAAGCAGCGGATTATCGAGACGATTATCCAGATCAACCGGACCCATACGCTGCCCGCCTACGGTCTGCTGCTGATCGGGCCGGCAGGCACCGGAAAGTCCCAGATCGCCTATGCGGTTGCGCGTATTTTAAAACTGCCGTGGACAACGCTGGATATGAGTTCCATCAATGATCCGGAACAGCTTACCGGCAGTTCCCGCATTTATGCCAACGCAAAACCGGGAATTATTATGGATGCGTTCTCGGTAGCCGGAGAGTCCAATCTTGTATTTATTATTAACGAGCTGGACAAGGCGTCCTCCGGAAAAGGAAACGGCAATCCGGCAGATGTCCTTCTGACACTTCTGGATAATCTGGGATTTACCGATAATTATATCGAATGCATGATTCCTACAGTAGGAGTGTATCCCATTGCCACGGCCAATGACAGAGAGCAGATCAGCGCGCCGCTGATGTCCAGATTTGCGGTAATCGAGATCCCGGATTATACCGAGGAGGAAAAGAAGGTGATCTTTTCCAGATATGCGCTTCCGAAAGTCCTGAAGCGTATCGGCATGAAAGAAAATGAGTGTATTCTCACGCCTGACGGACTGGATGCCGTTATCGACCTGCACCGGGATACCAGCGGGATCCGTGATCTGGAGCAGGCGGCGGAGCATCTTGCAGCCAATGCCCTGTATCAGATCGAAGTGGATCATGTGGACTCGGTATCATTTGACGGCGAGATGGTGCGGGAACTTCTTTCCTGACCCGGAGCGGTGCGGCGCGATAGCAGAAGGGAAAACGGGATGAACAGAGCAAAGAAAGGGATGGTTCTGCTTCTGTGTCTGGCAATGCTCGGCGGATGCGCTTCATCAGACAGAAGCCGGGCCGGGATGGGGAACGGTTCCGGAGAAGGGGAGCCGGAGAGCGCGGAAAAAGCGGAACATGCTCCGGATGATTATGACGTGAAATCCATTGATATGGATCAGAATGAAAAGGATGAAATAGAAAAGCAGCTTTTCTCCGTGATGGAGAAATGTACGGATATTTACAGCCGGGCATCAGGAGAAAGTGACGGCAACGCCGGACCGGGCGAAGAAACCGTCCATCAGATGGCGGAGGCGGCCTCCGCGGACGGCACGGCGGTAACCTGCGGCAGTTATGATTATAATATGCTGAATTATGAGGAAACCGACAAAGCGCTGAGGGAAGCGGCAGCGGGAAAAGAAGCGGAGACCATGTTTTACGTGATTACACCCGAGGGGTATTTCAGGTATTTTCATCTTCAATTCGCGGATAAGGAGATGACCGTTTCCTATGCAGCCGCGGTTTATGATGAAAATGGCGGGAGCCGGATCCGGGAGATGGAAAAGTTTTCTGCATACGACTGGAAATATACGGAGAAAGGATGGCTGATCTGGGAAAAGGCATTATCCAGAAATCAGGAAATGGATATGCATACCTTTGTGCGGATCCTGCCTCTGGATGAGAAATGCAGAGAGCTGGGGAATGCTTATATTCTTCCGGTCAGTTATTTCTGCAACAATTTATTTCTGACAGACTGGGACGCGGACAGCATGGAAAATATAGAGTTTAATGATCTGTTTGATTTCCTGTACGAGATGAAATACGGGGAGAAACCGGATGAAGAAAAGTACCGGAATGGGATTCCGAAAGAAGAATTTGAAAATGTTGTACGGACATATTTTGATATTTCTGTGGAAAACCTGGAGGTATATGCCCGGTATGACACGGAGAAGGGGGTATATCCCTGGGAGGCCATTGGCCCCTGGAACCGGGTCCAGCAGTTCCAGCCGTTCCCGGAGGTTGTAAAATGTGTGGAAAACGGAGACGGAACCTGGACGTTATATGTGGAAGGAGTGTTTGTGGAAGAAGGCACAGACTGCTCTTTCAGGCATGAAGTGACTATGAAAGAAACGGACGGAAGATGGAGCTATCTTGGAAACAAAGTGGATCGGGATGGTTCGGACAGTATCCCCGGATACAGGGCGAGGAGAGAGGTCGGTAAGTGATCTGCGGTGCCGGGGCGTAAAGCCCGGCGGTGAAAAAGTTTCCGGCATTGTCTCATATATATAGCAACATAATGAAAAATAGGCATTCTGTATTTAAAATGCAGGGTGCTTTTTATTTTTCAGGAAAAATGTAAGACTGATATTCAGGGAACAGCGACCCGGAACAAGAGTTTGCTGTTCCCTTTCTTTTAATTTAAATCTGACTCCGCAGAAATTTCATTAAGCATTTAATAAGTATTATTTATCCGCTTTTATATATTTGTATGAATATTAAATCGTCCGTCTACCTTTTCTACTTCATAAATAAACGGTTCATCCCCGCCGTGCTCCTGCCATGCGTAATAAGCTTTTACAAACCCGTCATGAATCAGTTTCTCTGCATCCAGTCTGGCCTGAACCGCTTCTTCAAAGGTGTCATAAGTGCCGATGTGAAACCGCTGCTTTTTGAAACCGATGGATGCCCGGAATTTCCCATGGCAGGGATAGACTCCCCGAAAACCGCTGGTATTGTCGCTCCTGTGCTTTCTCTTTTCCAGCCACTCCACGCAGGTGCCGTCAATCCGATGCAGCTGGTTTTTGACATTCTGCTGGATTTCTGTTTTCAGGCAGCCGCAGCTCCGGTAATTCCCATGGATCAGACCATCTTCCGATATATCCAGCTCATTTCCGCAGTCGCAGCGGCAATGCCAGAGAACAGAGCCCTTTTGATCTCTTTTCTTTGTAGGGTATAAGACCAAAAGTCTTCCGATCTTTCTTCCCGATATATCCAGAAAGTTTCCTGCCCTGCTCCTCCGCAGACAGCCGCAGCTCGTTGTTTTGCCTGCTTTCAGGTCATGTGATGTTGCAGTATGCAGATTCCCGCAATCGCAGCGGCATACCCAGCTGGTTCTGCCCCGGTGATTTTCCGCGGGATACAGCACCTGCAGACGGCCGAACCGTTTCCCGGTCAGATCCTCTCTTACAGGGCCTCTTCGCGCTGTGGATCTGGGGATACAGCCGCAGTTTGTAACCGTCCCCCGTTTCAGGCGTTCGGTATTTACCAGAATTTCACTGCCGCAGGTACAGCGGCAGCGCCATAAGCGATACTTGTTCTGGGTCTCCTGTGTTTTTCCTATTACGGTCAGGTTTCCAAAATGCTGCCCGGTCAGATCAATAGATCTCGCCATCCTGTGCCTCCTTTCCGGCTGCCGCCGCAAATCAGCCATTCACCGTGCCGTCTCTGCCCGGAAAACAGAATCAGTGTCCGGGCACAAATCCTCTTTTTCTCTTTCATCACGCAGTACTCCTTATAGAAAAGGCGGCAGGGGCAGGTTAATGAGCCTGCCTTGCCGCCGCTTTCCTTATTTTATGTATTTCCCGCGATACCGTTTCTTTTTCCCAAGAACCAGTGTTGCAGTCAGACCTGTACCGGAAATTGCCAGAAGGCCAATCCACAAGGCCAGATTGGTTGTATCTCCGGTCTGTGGGGTATCACCCTTCGGTGTATCCGGGGTTTCAGACTGTCCGGGGGTCTGCTTCGGCTCGTCCGGATCAGTCGGAGTATTGGGTTTGTCCGGGGTGTCCGGAGTAGCCGGTGTATGGCTGTTGCTGATCACAAAGCCTGTTTCCGCGCTTCCGCTGATTGCTGTATCGTAACCATCCACCTTAGCCTCGGCAATGGTGTAGATAATTTTCACGCCATCAGCGTATTCGTCCAGATTGTCAAAGCTGCCCGTCCAGTTGTTCTTCTGATTCAGAACCAGCTCTTTTCCGGTATCTTTGCCATCCGCATACAGCTTCACGGTAATGGAATCCGGACGGATGCCGTCTGCATCGTTCTGGTCCTGCCAGTTCTTTGTGACAGAGATATTGACCTGACCCGGAGTGTAGTGGTTTGTTACGTCCATGCCGTTGACTTCAGATTGATAGTCGGTAACGGCATCCTCCGTGATGGTATAGGTAATTTCCTTACCGTCTGCATACTTGGGAAGGTCAGTAAAGCTCCATTTCCAGCCATCTTCGGCAGTTACTTCCTTGTGTGCCACTTCTGTGCCATTCGCATAGAGGCGGATGGTAATGGAATCCGGACGTTTTCCGTCCTGGTTGTCGGCATCGTCCCAGGTCTTGGAACCGGAGAGGTCGATTGCCGCCGGTGTATGGCTGTTCGTGATCATAAAGCCCGTAGAGGCATCGCCGGTAATCACACTTTCATAGCCGTCCACAGCTGCTTCCTCAATGGTGTAAACAATCTTCTCACCGTCTTTATACTCGTCCAGATCGGTGAAAATTCCCGTCCAGCGGTTCGCTTTGCTCAATGTAAGGCTTTCTCCGGTGTCTTTTCCATTCGCCAGCAGTTTTACAGTGACTTCTGCAGGGCGCAGGCCATCTTGGTTGTCCGCATCATTCCATGCTTTTGTTACAGTGACGCTGGTCTTGCCCGGTGTATAGCTGTTTGTAACATTGAAGCCATCCACCTTTGAGGTATAACCCGGTACGGCATCCTCGGTAATGGTGTAAATGATTGCATCACCATCTGCGTACTTGGGAAGATTGCTAAAACTCCATTTCCAGCCATCCTCGGCGGTCACGGTCAGCGTATCCTTCAGCTCGCCATCGGCATAGAGCCGGATGGTGATGGAATCCGGACGTTTTCCGTCCTGGTTGTCGGCGTCATCCCACGTCTTGGAACCGGAAACCTCTGTGGTGGCCGGAGTGTGGCTGTTGGTAATCACAAAGCCGGTAGAAGCATCGCCGGTAATCACAGTATCATAACCATTTACTGTCACTTCCTCGACAGTATAGGAAATTTCTTTTCCATTCTGATATTTGTCCAGGCCGGTAAAGGTACCTGTCCAGTTGTTGCCGTCGCTGAGAACAAGGTTTTCCCCTGTATCCTGGCCGTTTGCCAGCAGCTTGACAGTAATGCTTTCCGGACGGATGCCGTCCTGATTGTTGTTATCCATCCATGCTTTTGTTACCTTGACACTGGTCTGTTCCGGTGTGTAGCTATTGGTAACATTGAAATCCGAATAGGCGGGTGTGTAGCCGTCTACAGTATCCTCGGAGATGGTATAGGTGATTTCCTTACCATCTGCATACTTGGGAAGATCTGTAAAGCTCCATTTCCAGCCATCTTCGGCAGTTACGGTCAGTGCTTTATCTTTCAGCTCTGTTCCGTCTGCATAGAGGCGGATGGTAATAGAATCCGGACGCTTTCCGTCCTGGTTGTCAGCATCGTCCCACGTCTTGGATCCGGAGATATTAATGGTTTCAGGCCTATTGGTAAAGGTGATACGCATGCCTGGTGTGACGGTAACGGTATAGCTGCCGTCGGCATCGGGGGTTAAGGCCTCTGTCCCCGTACTTGTGGTGACTGTAGGAATCCAGCCTTTGGCGGTTTCACTGATTGTCAGAGAAGATCCTACCTCCACGTTTTCAAGCTTATGTGTGCCGCCATCCTTCAGCGTGAATGTATCTGTTTTATCCGTGCCGTCTTTCAGGTGCAGATAGTTGCTGTCGTTGGCACTGCCGCTTTCTTCTGCGGTGATGTTTTCATAATCCCCGGCCTCAACATATTCGGCTTCAAAAGAGAAATCTTCTGTACTCTCGATTCCCTTCACAACTTTCTGAATTGTTACTGTTGTGGGGAGATCTACATGGGGCAGCGGGAACTCCGCTACCGGTTGGTCGCTGTCCGGGCCGTAGATACCGGCATTATCCGTGCGAGTCGTGTTTGTTGTATTGGTTGCCAGCTTGAGGCCTCCCTGAGAGTCATCCGTGGCCGCAATGTCAATTTCGACTACCAGCTTTTTGCCCTGGGGAGTATCGGTGCCATCATCCTTATGGAGCATATGGACAAAATTTTCCGCGAAATCGAAGTTAGTAACCGATACGGTCTGTCCGCTTACACTTATGTGCAGTTTGTCCGGATTGTTTGCATCGGCAATGGTGCTGACGCTATCTTCGTCTTTTGTCCAGCGCATATTTCCGTTGTCGTCATCACCGGCATAACTCATCGTATAGGCAGTCACATTTGCTGCATTGTCCGTATAAGTGATCTGAAAATCGCTTGTAATCTTGTCCTTCACGATAGCGGTCTCATCCAGTGTGACGGTTGTTGAACCGGGTGTTACCTCTTCGGAAATCTGTTCGAATATTCCGGCAAGCTGTGTCGCATCGCTGGTACCCAGATAAAAGCTGTTCTCGTCCTCAACATATTCGTCGCTCAAGCTTCCCCGCTCTCCGGCGGCAACACCGGTCGCATCCGGATAATTGGAAGACACCAGGTGCAGGAAGCAGTTTGCGTTTGCGAAAAAGCCCGGCGTTCCCTGACCGTTTGCTTCCACATTATAGGATATCTTTTCAGCATTATAGCCGTCGGCTGAAGGGAACAGACCCACGGAGTAGATCGTTACACCGTCGTCTTTCATTGCTTTTGCCGACTTGATGCCGGGTGTCACCCAGTCAGGATACTGGGATGAACCGGGGCCGTAGTTGTTATAGTCTGCGCCGGGGGTGCCGTCCGTGAAGAGGATCATTACCTTGGCGCGGTTTTTATCCTCTGTTGCAGGCGCATTCTCAAAGGCAAGCTCTGCAGCCTCGATGCCCAGATGGGTAGGCGTTGACCCCTCCGCGTGAACTCCATTCACCCATGTAGTGATGCTGTCTTTCTCCATTTCAGAGACATCACACCATGCGTTTGCTGCGGATGTGCCAGACCCGGTAACCGGATCGCCTCCCGGTCCATTGCCTGGATCAGCGTACACCTGGGTCCGCTTCCCGTCAGTATTAATATAGGAAGCGCCCATTCCGTAACCTACAATGGCAACCCGGTTTTCCACCTGTTCCTCACCATCAGGATTGGATGCTTCATACAGGGTTTCAAGGAAGCTTCCCAATGCCTTCTGCAGCAAGTCCCGGCCGGTTTGCCCACAGCGCTCATAGAACTGAACATTACATGTCCAGTTACCATCCTCATGAACTTCTGTCGGTGTTCCGTTCTCAGCGTCAAAAGGAATCCACTTTGCAATATTAGGATGGTCTTTGTGATTTGTATTTGAGTACCATGCCCCGCATTCTGCGCAATAGTAGATGTCCCTCATTGTGCCATCGGCAGGATAGACAACGGTATATGTTTTGCTGGTATCGACATTGCCGCTAAATACCTTGTGTCCGACGAAAAGCAGACGATCCATCTGTGATTCGTCTAATGTGACTCCGTCGGCTAAATGACCTCTTGGCGTAACATTTACGTCCGTCCCGTTTTCATTGTTACATCCATTAATAAGAACATCAGCCATGGAGCCGGATTCGTCCAGCACAAGAACAATATCCAGAGGAACCGGCTCTGTCGTGATCGTCTCATCACTGCCTGTAGCGTAGCTTTCCAGAGTCAGCTTAAAGCCGTCCTCGGTTTTATCTACCCATTTATCTAAGACAAGCGCTTCTTTCTCCGTATCATCTGCCGCGGTTACTGTTCCGGGAAAAACTCCGGAAAGCAGACAACAGGACATCAGAAGCGCCAGAATCCGCCCCCCTGTTCTGTGTCGTTTTGTTATTTTCATAATGATTCGCCCTCCTTTTACTCTTTCCATTCGATCGGATATTGTTTCCGCTCCCAAAGGGAGTAACCCTTCCGGTAAATCCGCCGCAGATGATGCTGAATTACCAGAGGAAGTCCCGGATTGTGAAGACCCGGCAGATACATACGTCCGGCCTTCGCTCTCAGAGTCACCGAAAGTCCTGTGGAGTACGACATTATACTACACATCTTTTCTCACCACCTTTTCTGCCTGAGGGCAGGAATTGACAAAATGCCCTCACTTTTTCATGGCAGCCTCTATCTTTACTGTCAAAAAAGTGCTTTCCGGCTTTGTCACGACCGAAAAAGCAGACTTTTTCGATCGGAAAGAGTATAATAGAACTGTATGTTCAGGAAGCGTGTATTGCAGTTTACACTGCTCAAATCGTTACCCAAATATACAAAAAAATATGTACGCAGCTCTGACCGATATTTCCTACTTTTTCCTGCTGTGCAGCATGATTTACTGTTCGCGTACCCAGCGAAGGAAGGTGTCCTGAGCGATATGAAGTCCCTTTGCTGCCTGCCGGGAACTAATTACCCGATTTTCCCATTGTTCTTTCAGAAAATAAAAGCTCTCCGGTATCGGTTTGCGCGGCCGGCCAAACTGTACGCCGCGAAGTTTAGCGGCGGCGATTCCTTCCATCTGCCGCTGGCGGATATTTTCTCTCTCGGTCTGAGCCACATAGGAGAGAATCTGCAGAACAAGATCCGCTACAAAGGTGCCGGTCAGATCTTTTCCCGTGTGCCTGGTATCTAAAAGGGGCATATCCAGCACCACAATGTCGGCCTGCTTTTCTTTGGTTATGATCCGCCACTGATTCAGAATTTCATCATAATTGCGCCCCAGGCGGTCAATGGATTTTATTACCAGAATGTCGCCCTGTTTCAGCTTACGCAGAAGTTTTTTATATTGCGGGCGGTTAAAATCCTTCCCGCTGAGCTTATCCATGAAGATTTTGTCATCCTGTACCGGAAATTCCCTAAGGGCTATAATCTGCCGGTCCTCGCATTGTTCTTTTGTAGATACTCGTATATATCCAAATATTGTTGGTTCCATCAATTATTCCTCCTCTGGTTCTTAGTATTTCCATAAGAAATATTTTATATAGAATGGCGGTTTCGCACCGCATCAGGCTGAAAGAAAAAATATGTTCCATCCGAAGCGTATGGGGGATATTTTCGCAGGAAATTCTTTGCTTTGTTTTAACATTTCTTTTTTTTTATTTAATCTTGACTTCACAGAAATTCCATTAAGTATTTAACAGTGTTTCATTACAATATTTTCCTGAGTTTAATAGGGAAGGATTCGGAAATGAAAGAGAAAAAAATAACAAAAGACAGACTTTTACATATGTTTATGCGGGCGCTGCCCATGCTTATTGTCCTGGCTCTTCTGGCGGGGACTGCTTTGTGGATAAACCGGCCAAAGGGCGGTGAGACTGCCACAGATTCCAGCCGGATGGTCTATGCTCCGGCAAAGGTGACGGCGGTTTTATCGGATCATGCTCAGGAAGATTTTGATAACGCAGAAGGCCGGCGCGTGGGAGACCAGGAACTGGAAATTCAGATCCTCTCAGGAGATCACAAAGATGAGATTATGACCGTGACCAACTACATGAGTGCGCTTTTTAACGTGGATGTGGAACAGGGGGACCGGGTGATTGTACGGATTATGACAGACGAGGATGGTTCCTATTATGCATCTGTCTTTAATTATGACAGAGGAATTGTTCTGGGCGGCTTCCTGCTCGTCTTCTTTATCCTGCTGGCGGCGCTGGGCGGAAAGAAAGGTCTGGGGGCTCTGGCAGGACTGCTGCTTACTCTTGCGTGTATCTGGTTTATCCTGATTCCCTGTCTACTTCAGGGCCTCCCTGCAATACCGGTAACTATTGCTGTGTCAGCTGTATCAGCGGCCGCGGGGCTGATCTTCTTAAACGGATATTCGAAGAAAACATTCTGCGCAGTCTGCGGCTGTGTGGGCGGCGTTCTGGTATCGGGTATTGCCGCGGCCGGGGTCGGGTTCCTTTCCCCTATGAACGGCTTCAATATGCAGGAGGCGGAAAACCTGATCCTCTACGGGGCGGATGAGGGGCTGAAAATCAGCGGCCTGCTGGTGTGCGGTGTTCTGATTTCCGCGCTGGGAGCGGTGATGGATGTGGCGCTTGGTATTGCGTCATCCGTATGGGAGATGAAGGAACAGAATCCGGATGCTTCCGCAGGCAGTCTTTTCCGCTCGGGAATGCAGATCGGAAAGGATGCTATGGGAACTATGGCGAATACACTGATTCTGGCTTTCGCCGGTTCTTCTCTCAACATGCTGATTCTGGTGCAGATGTATGATATTCCGTTTCTCCAGCTGATTAATACCGATTCTATTGCTCTGGAGGTAGTACAGAGCGTAGCCGGATCTATCGGAATTCTGCTGACCGTTCCTCTCGTGGCTTTTATCAGTGCAAGGCTTATGGCGCTTGGGAAAAAGCAGAGAGTTTAATATAGATGGCGCCGGAAATAGAACGGCGCCGAAGCAATATATTTATTTTTCAGAACAGGAGGATGAAGATGAAAAAGAAGGGAAAAACGGCACTGGGGGCAAGATTGACTGCCCTGTGCATGGCGGTTCTGATGGCTGTATCCATGTTGCCGGCGCAGACGGTTTCCGCGGCGGAGACTTCTTTCACTAAGATTGCGGAAGAAGACTTTACTACGGGCCGCTATGTTATGGTGACAGATACCGGGTACACGCCGCAGAAATTTGACAATAACTGGCTTCCGGCGGCGGAACTCGGGACAGATCTGGGAGATACTGTGGCAGCTCCGGCAGATGAAACAGTCTGGGAGATCGCGGTGACGGCAGATGCTGCTACGATTAAAGATTCTGACGGGAAGTTTATCGCGCCGTCAGGCGGAAATAACAACGGAATTAAGATATCAGATACAGAGTATCAGTGGAAATGGGAATGTACGGACGGAAAGTTTACATTCAGCGGCCAGGGAGAGGACACGGTTGTTCTGGCAAGCAACAGAAGCAGCCAGAATAAATTCCGGGCCTATAAAACCACAACCGTAAGCGGAAATCCCGGCGGGTATCCGTCAGAGTTTACTCTTTATAAGGAAGAAACCGGCGGCACCTCTGAAGGCACGGTAGCAGCGCCCCAGGCGACTCCTCAGGCGGGAGAGGTGGCTTCCGGAACAGCAGTTACACTGACTACATCCACGTCCGGAGCACAGATTTACTTCACGCTGGACGGAAGCGACCCTGCAGATGAGACAAATGAGGCGCGGGAGCTCTACAGCGCGGACAATATGCCTGTCATTACCGAAGACTGCACGCTGAAAGCCGCGGCAGTACTGGACGGTGTGTACAGCGCGGTGCAGACACTGCAGTACACTGTTTCCGACAGCGGAGAAGAGGGAACCCTGCCTGAAGACGGTGACCAGGTTGTGATCTATGCGCCGGCATATAACAAAGCCCTTTCCGCTGACTATGGCGGCAGCTACTACAACCAGGGAACGGATGTGACAGTAAACAGCGATGGCACACTTTCCGGGTATACGGATATGGATGTCTGGACTGTAACAGATAACGGGGACGGAACTTACAGTTTTTCTCATGACGGTCAGAATATTGGCATGGGCGACACCTTCAGCAGCATGCCGCTGGGTGAAAAAAATGACAAGTGGGTTCTCGAGGACGCAGGCAGCGGACTTTATTATGTGAAAAATACAGTCCGTAATGCATATATGGAATGGTACGACAGCAACGGAAACTGGAGCGCGTACTACAATATCGCGGAAGGCAGTGAAGGCATGTTTGCGCTGGCTTTCTATAAAGTGACGGATGTTCCCGGAGGATCTGACGAGCCGGATGAGCCATCTGCAGTAGAAGGACTTGAGGTGGAAGCGTCTCCGAAGAGCGGCGCCAGCGTGGTGGAAGGACAGAAGATCACTCTGGAAGCAGCCGGCGGCGTGGAAATTTACTACACAATGAATACAGACGGAACAGAGCCGGCGGATCCGGAGGCGGGAAATGCAGAGCAGCTCTACTCAGAGCCTCTGGAGATCACAGCTACACCGGAGAGGAATAAGCCGATTATTGTAAAGGCGCTGGCATATATTCCGCAGACCGGTGATGGGGAGGCGCAGACAGGCGAGGTTTATACCTTTACCTATAAGGCACCTATGATGATCGAGGATTACGGCCTGTATTTCGGACAGCTGCACGCCCATACAAACCTTTCTGACGGAACAGGCACGGTGGAGCAGGCGTTTGAGCACGCGGCCAATGTGGAGAATCTCGATTTCCTTGCACTGACAGACCACTCCAACTCCTTTGAAGGGCAGAGCGGACTGCCGGCAGCAGGTACTACACACCTTGGCGATGAGAATGCCGAGGAAGTAAATGCTTCCTGGAGAGAGGGACGTGAGGGCGCAAGAGCCATCACAGCACAGGAAGGCGATTTCGTAGGAATCTACGGATTTGAGATGACATGGTCCGGCGGAGCACCGGGACATATTAATACATTTAATTCGGAAGGATTTGAAAACAGAAACGCGGCGCCTTACAAAAAAGGCGACAACTATGAAGTGCTGGAAGCTTACTATAATACCCTGAATGAGAATCCGGAGACCATCTCCCAGTTCAACCATCCGGGAGATACGTTCGGTGATTTCATGGATTTCGCTCTCTATGATCCGGTTATCGATAATCAGATGACGCTGATTGAGGTTGGAAACGGAGAGGGAGCCATCGGAAGCTCGGGATATTTCCCGTCCTACAGCTATTACACAAGAGCCCTCGACAAGGGATGGCATGTGGCTCCGACCAACAATCAGGACAACCACAAAGGCAACTGGGGCGACTCCAACACGGCAAGAAGCGTTGTGCTCTCCGACGGACTTTCTGAGGATGCGATTTACGACGCAATGAAGAACTACCGTGTATATGCCACAGAGGACAATGATCTCTCTATCCTGTATTCCCTCAACGGAAATGCAATGGGGTCGATCCTTGACGAGCAGGACGAGATCAATATCAAAGCGGAAATATCCGACCCCACAGACACCACTGGCGAGACCAAAGTGGAGGTTATCGTAAACGGAGGCCAGACGCTGGCGGAGAAGACATTTACAGGCGGCAGCGCTACAGTAGAATTTAATAACCTTTCCACAGGTTACGGATATTATTATCTGAGAATTACCCAGGCTGACAAGCAGATCGCAGTGACTGCACCGGTATGGACAGGAGAGAGCGTAAATGCAGGAATCTCCAATACATCCAGTGACGTGGCTATGCCGATCCGGGGAGACGAGATCAATATCTCCAGCCAGATCTTCAATAACCTGAGTGATGATATGACTGTGACATCACTGACTTATACAATGGAAGGACAGACAGAGCCGTTCCACACAGCGGATGTATCACAGATCGGTGATAACGGTGTGATCAGCGCGAGAGGCTCCTTTGCGTATTCTTTCCCGTACACAGCGGATCAGGCAGGCGGATTCAATATCAACGCCGAAATGAAAGCCCTGGTCGGAGGAGAAGAATACACCTTTACGGATGTGCTCAAGCTGAGCGTTTCCGACCCGTCCATTGCCACAAAAGTGCTGATAGACGGAACGCATTACAATGACTATGTGAACGGATACTATTCCGGAAATATGACCAACTTTATCAATATGGGAACTTCAGACAATATCCAGGTGAAGATCGTACAGCCGGGCGAGGAAGTAACTCCGGAGATGCTGCAGGATGTATCTCTCTTCGTGATCTCCGCGCCGCTGAAATATACAAGCGATTATACCGGAGAGGCACAGCCCAGTGTATTTGAGGATGAGTTTGTCGATGCAGTCAGCGATTATGTAAACGGCGGCGGAACTGTTGTAGTATGCGGCCTGGCAGATTATCAGGACGCCAACAGCGGACTGCCTTATACATCCTACGAGCAGGCTAATAAACTGCTGGAAGGCATGGGATCTACCATGCGGATCAATGACGACGAGCTGATCGATCAGGACGAAAACGGCGGACAGCCGTACAGACTGTATTTCGACGATTTCAACTATGACAGCACGGACCCGGCGGTCCGGAGTATTCTGGAAGGCGTAGCGGAATCCGGGCTTGCATACAGCTCCTACTCCGGATGCTCTGTCAGTGTAGGAGAGGGTGAGGCGATTGTATACGGACATGACACGACCTACTCCATCAACAGCAAGGCCCCGGCCCAGGGACATGAAAAACCGGTATTGAGCTACAGTGCTCCTTACGATGCGTCCACGGCGGTTGTGCCGAAGGGCGAAGTTGTATCCATGGCTACAGAGGCGGTAGGCAGCGGACGTGTCTATGCGTGCGGCACTGTATTCTGCTCCAACTTTGAAGTGTCAGCGGAAGATCAGGTATCCTACGCAAACGGCATCATGGCGCAGAATCTTCTGAGTGATGTGAAAGTCGAGCCGGAGATCAGCACCATCCAGGAGGCGCGTGCAGGTCAGGACGGAGAAGTGTTCACTGTAATCGGAACCGTGGCAAACGGAACAGCCGAGAGCGGAAACGCATTCTTCAATACCATCTACATTCAGGATGACGAAGGCAACGGAATCAATGTATTCCCTATTGACGACAGCAATATCCGCCGGGGCGACCAGGTACAGGTGACCGGCTCCGTCAGCGAGTACATCGGGGACAAACAGCTGTCAGCCATATCCGTGACTGTGCTGGAAGGCAGTAAGGACGTAGTGATCACAGATGTGACGACAAAAGAAGCAAATGACTATGATACCAACTTCGGAAAACTTGTGCGGGTGAAAGGAAGGGTTGTTGACTTTACACTTGCAGGCGGTATTGTGGAGAGCATTACGGTCCGGGATGACAGCGGCGAGAGCTGCCGGGTATTCATTGACGGCTATATCGGATATTCCGACGAGACGTCACAGGCTCTGGAAGAGTTCGTACAGGACGGAGCTTATATCAGCGCTGTGGGATTTGTTTCCCATGACGCGGAGGGCAACCGTCTGAGAGTACGCGACCGCTCCGAGATCCTTCCTGCAGAAGAAGAGCAGCCGGCGCCGGGCGGAGATGAGAATCAGCCGGGCGGCAGCGAACGTCCGGACGGAGAAGATCCTGCAGGAAATAACGGACAGCCGGATGGAAGCGGGCAGGATGTGAATGACAGCCAGAATGCGGATCCGCAGAACAACACACAGAATAATCAGAGTGCGGATTCCGGAAAAGCAGCTCAGACAGGGGATACGACTCCTGTAGGACTGTGGATTGCCGCTGCTGTAATGGCGGCGATGGCAGCAGGAGCTTCCGCGGTGGTTACGGTCAGAAAGAAAAGAAAATAAATTCTGCGGCATGGTAAGAAAATAGCAGAATGATGGAAAAGGCGGCAGGCCGGGAACAGATCAGAAGTTCCCGGCCTGCTGTTTCCGGATGTGGCCTGCTTTTCCGCGGAGTCACAGGAAAATATCCATTAATGGATATAAAAGAGGAAAATCATATCTTGAAATATCCATATATTGTTATATAATAGTAAAAAAAGGAGAAAGGAGCGCGGAATATGGATATTTCTGATCTGAAAAGGATGAAAAAAGAAGCAGGGCTTACCAATGCCGATATTGCAGGACTCTCAGGGATTCCGGTGAGTACGGTCAATAAGATCTTTTCCGGAGCCACGAAAAACCCCCGTTACGCTACACTTCTGGCGATTGAGCAGGTGCTTGCAACAAAGGAAAAGATACCGTTTACCTACGACAGTCTGAAAGAAGAGCCGGCTATTATACGGGAAGAGACAGCGCCGTATATGTATTCGGCCAGAGAATATGATGCGAAAGATATTGAAAATCTGTCTGAATGGGCAAGAGCTGAGCTGATTAATGGAAAGCTGTATATGCTGTCAGCTCCGAACCGGCTTCATCAGTATTTTGTGAAAGGTCTGGTTTTTGAAATTGAAAGTTTTATCAGAAAGAATAAGGGAAAATGCCATGTCTATGCCTCACCGTTTGACGTACGGCTTTTCGGAGATGACTCCACGATTGTCCAGCCGGATATTCTTGTTGTCTGCAGCCGGGATATTCTGACGGAAAAAGGCTGCTCCGGCGCGCCGGACTGGGTGATTGAGATTGTATCCCGAAGCAATTCCTCCCATGATTATGTACGCAAGCTTATGCAGTATCAGAAGGCAGGAGTAAGAGAGTACTGGATTGTGGATCCTTTCCAGGAGCTGATCTCTGTGTTTAATTTTGAAGACGCCGGAAAGAGCGCGCAGTACGGCTACAGCGAGGCCGTGCCGTCCGGCGTGCTGGAAGGCCTGGCAGTATGTTTCGGGGAAATGATGGAAGGTTACTGATTTTTCCGGTATCTTCCGACGGCGCGGGAATTTGCGCAAGGAAAAAATCTGACAGAAAACGGCAGCAAAAAGAACGCTTACCTGAAGAAAGTTCAGAAAACATCCTTTTATGACGGACGGATAATACGATCGTTACTTGTCAAAACGAGGGAATAACGCATATAATATATACAGTGCAGAAAAACACGCCGGTATGCAGAGTGTGCCGGTGAGGGAGGAGTGATGAGATTATGAGATGTCAGTTTTGCGGCAGTGAGATACCGGAGGATTCTGCTTTCTGTCCGGAATGCGGGAAAGAGCAGCCGCCCCGGACAACTGTAAATGATACCCAGGAGATGCCGAAATTCTGTGAAAACTGCGGAGCGCCTATTGAACCGGGAGCAGTCTTCTGCGCAGGATGCGGAAGCCGGGTGGGAGCCGCGCCGGGACAGCAGGGAGGAACGGGCAGTCAGGCAGGAGCCGGATGGCAGGGAGTTCCTTATAATGGACCGGGAAACGGTGAATATGCGCAGCCGCCGCGGCCGCCTTATGGACCAGAGGATTATGACGATGGGGATTATGGTGAGGATCCCTTCCCGGACGAGCCGGAGAATACAGGGAAAAAGAAAAATATTCCTCTGATTATTGCAATTGTGGTGATATGCATCGTGTTGATTGCGGGAATCGGAATTGCCGTAAAGCTTCTGGTATTTGATAAAAATGATAAGAACGGAGACGGAGACGGCCGCAGTTCCGCGATAACCCGGGAAGATGAGGAAGACAGTGCCGAGGATGAAGAAGAGGCTCAGCCGGATGCGGACTATGACCTGACAGAAGATTCCTGGCAGACGCTGACAGGAGAGATCGATGAATCCGGCGGAGAGAAATATCTCAGCCTGGACAGGAGCAGCAGTTTCTATGGCCAGGATGACATGGCAGACGAAGAAGTTCTGGTGGAAGACGTGGACAGGGTGATGATTGACGACAGTTTTCTTCCGGATGGAATGCTGGATGACGCCCTGTATGAGGCGGTCAGCATGTCCGGCGAGGTACGGATCAGTGACGGCGAACTCTCCATTACGGCGGAAGCGGTGGAAGATGAATCCGGCGACGATATGATTGCGGCATACGAGGAAGCACAGGATACAGAGGAAGGCGGAATCCACAGATATGAGCTGATTGTTAAGGACTGTACCTGGGAAGAAGCTTTTGAAGAGTGCAGAAACCGGGGCGGATACCTTGCAAGGATAAACAGCCAGGAAGAGATGGAATACATTATAGCGCAGATGTTCGATGAGGGCCTGGACGGAACGAACTTCTTCCTTGGAGGAAGAAGAGACGAGGATTCCCGGGATTACTACTGGGTGGATGAAGACAATCAGTGTTACGGTGAGAAACTGAACGATATCGGTTACTCCTGTTATGATTACTGGATGATCGGAGAGCCCAGTTTCGAGGATCTGAACATGGATATACAGGAATGCTATATGAATCTCTTTTATTATGAAGAAGAGGGGCGTACAGTAATCAATGATGTGCCCAATGATGTGATTTCGATTGTGCCTTCTTATTCCGGACATGTAGGATTTATCTGTGAATATGAGGACTGATTTCAGAACAATATTGTAAGAAATAAAGAAGAATACCCGAAGAACTGTGATGCGGGACTCCGCGCGGTTCCTCGGGTATTTCTGATTTCTGATAATATTTTCCTTCAAAGGCCTGATCCGGTAATTTCCGGCCGGAAGGAGAATCCGGCCTGTGAAGCTGCTGCCTTAATTTGCGGCGAATTCCCTTGAAGCGATCTCTTCTCCGGTGTAATCCAGATAGCGGACTACAACAACCGGATTTTCTACATCAACCGATGCCGGCAGAGTAGCGGCGATGGCTTCGAAAGTAGCTGCCTGGGAATCCAGATAGGACTCGAGGGCAGACGCGTCCATTGCTGCGGACAGGTCGGGATCCTCAATCGTAAGATTGTAGATCAGTTTATTATCGTCAGCGGTCAGTTCTATGGACATTCCTGTTCCTTCCAGAGAAGCAAACTGTGTTTCAAGCTGCTGCTGCATGATATCGGAATTAACAAAATCTTCCAGGCTTTCAAACTTTCCGGTGATCAGCTCGCCGGAATCGGAATCATCGGTGTAGGTGTCATCTTCATCAGCAGAATCTGCTCCGGTGCTGTCTTCATCTGTTATATCTCCGCCGGTAATGTTTTCGTCCGTACCGCTTTTATCCGGATCCTCCTGCGAAACAGTGACGTCGCCGGCCTTATTATCCTCTTTGCCGCTGAATATAAGAAAACCTGCTGCTGCGCCGATACCGGCCAGAACAACAAGACAGATTACAACAATGGCAATAATCAGTCCGGTCTTCTTCTTGACAGGCTGCTGTCCGGCGTCGGAAGCTGAGCCGTTATAGGGCTGTGCGTACGGCTGAGTCCCCTGACTGAAAGACGAACTCTGCTGAGTATCTCCTGATGCCGGTTTCCCGCAGTTCGGGCAGAATGCGCGCCCCGGTTCCAGAGGCGCGCCGCAGCTATCGCAGAATTTTTTCTCCGGTCCGTTTTCCGGTGATACGGCCTTCTGGCCGCAGTTCGGACAAAATGAGGAATTGTCCGGTATTTCGCTGCCGCAATATTGACATTTCATAAGTTTCCCTCCTCGCATTCTTTGGCTTTCGGGGGACGGGAAAACCGCTGTCCCCTGTTTTATCCGGAATAAATCCGGATATGAAAAAGACTGCCGCTGAGCCGGGGTTCAGCCCGGCGGCGCGGCAGCTGTGTTTGCTGTATTATTCTGCAGTGAATTCCATGGAAGTAATTTCTTCTCCTGCAGGATCAAGATAACGGACTACAACGGCCGGATTCTCAACGCCCTCGACTGCATCCGGCAGTGTAGACGCGATAGACTCAAAGGTTGATGCCATGGACTCCAGCTGAGAATCGAGAGTTGCTTTGTCCATTACTGAAGCAAGATCTTCATCCTCAATTGTGAAATTGTAAATCAGCTTGTCTCCGTCCGCGGCAAGAGCGCAGGTGATTCCTGTCCCTTCCAGGGCCGCGATCTGTGATTCCATCTGTTCCTGCATGATATCGGAATTAACAAAACCTTCCAGACTCTTGAACTTTCCATCTGCGGTAACGCCTGTATCTGTTTCATCACTGTCCGCATCATCCTCTGAACTGTCGTCCGCCGGTGTTGTCTCTTCTGTTTTCTTGTCGTCTTTTTTTGAATTGTCGGAATCATCTGATCCGCATGCGGTCATGGCCGCGGCCAGCATAAGTACACACAGAAACAGAAGTCCTTTTCTTAATAAATTTTTCATAGCAGTTTTTCCTCCTTTTTATGCTGAGAATATTGTGACACATCCGGCGATGCAAGTCAACCTGAATCATGTAAAATTTAAGAATATAACAGACATTCCGCAGATAAACGGCGCGGTCTGAGCGGTTATATTTTATGTTTGGCTCTGGCTGCCGGCGCCGATCAGTGTACGCCGGATTTCAGATTCTATTTTAAGCAGCTCCTGTTCAGCGGCAGCCCGTTTTTCGTGTCCTTCCTTCTGAATGCGGACTGCTTCATTTATGGTGGATATCAGATTCTGATTTGCTTTTTTCAGAGTTTCAATATCTACGATGCCGCGCTCGGATTCCTTTGCCACATCAAGCGTGTTCTGCTTCAGTTTTTCCGAGTTCTTCAGCAGCATGGCGTTTGTGGTTTCTGTTACATTTCGCTGCAGCCGTAACGCCTCCTGCTGGCGGTACAGTCCCAGGGCCATAACCATCTGGCTCTTCCAGAGAGGAATCGTTTCCTGTATTGCTGTCTGGATCTTATCGGCCAGAAGTTTGTCGTTGTTCTGAATCAGCCGGATCTGCGGCGCGGTCTGAATGGCGATGGTTTTGCTTGTTTTAAGGTCATAAAGCTTTTTCTCGAACTGGTTTACCAGGTCTTCAAAGTCTCTGACAAGCTGGGCATGCATGGGGTCGCCGCTTTTTTCAGCCTCCGCGCGGAGCGAAGGGATGGTTTTCTCCCTCAGTTCATCCAGCTTTTCCTGGCCGGCGGTGATGTAGACCTGAAGCTGGCGG
Source organism: uncultured Ruminococcus sp. (assembly GCA_900553885.1). Classification (GTDB taxonomy): domain Bacteria; phylum Bacillota; class Clostridia; order Lachnospirales; family Lachnospiraceae; genus Mediterraneibacter. The sequence goes on along the minus strand of USFD01000017.1, from coordinate 18,347 downwards.
AAGTAGTTCAGATTCTTTTCATAGAGTGAGTCCAGGATGCCGATATCTTTGAGCATTTCCATGCGGGCCTCCTCCAGTTTCCCTTCAATCCGGCCGACCTGCAATTCCAGCTTTTCGTACTGGGCCAGAAAGCGTTTTACTTTTGCCTCCAGTTTCTGGAACAGTCCCAGGATACCGTTTCCTTTTTCGAGTGAGTCAAAGTCCAGTTTTTCCACATTTGTCACAAGATCAGTCATAAGAGCACCTACGTATCCGGAATCTTTTGCGCGGATATTTTTCAGGATATTTTCGGAAAAGTCCGCAATATTCTGTCTGGCTCCCGCGCCGAACTGCATTACCATCTGGGAATCCCGCACATCGATCTGTTCGCGGATTTCGTCGGCCTGACGCCGTTCTTCGGGAGTCAGGACGCTGATCTGAGCCGAGATTTCTTCCGGCGTGGTTTCTGAGAGAACTTCCGCGGCAGCGGAACTGGTTTTAATCAGGTCAGAGAGTGTAATTTCTGACATAAAATATCTCCTTTCGTAATACCGGATGCTTCCTGCGGAAAAAGGAATGTAGATGATATCCGCAGAAAGCAGTACTTACTGCAGTGATTCGATAATAATTTTCATTGTATCGTATGAGGGGACAGGAGTGACCTGGCTGATGGAGGCTGCTACTCCGTCTGCCGCCAGGGAATCCGGATCGGACAGCGTTCCGTAATTTCCGGTGCGGAATCCGTGCCGTTTCCATGCGATTTCCTGGATGTCGCCATCCAGAAGAGCATCGAGAAAATCCTGCCCTTTTTCGTCCAGGGCGATAAGAATATGAGAGGACCATACCGTGGGCGAAGGATAGAGCATGACAATATCATCTTTTATCTTTTCGTATTCTTCCGGGTGAATGGAGGCATATTCGATAAGCTGGCTTTCATAGCCGGCAATGATTGGTTTTGCTCCGACGCCCATCCGGAGAAACTGGCTGAACAGATCCGAGGATGAGGTTTCCATATATCCCAGCTTCCCGAATATGGCCTGAAGTTCAGGCACAATTTCTGCCGCGTCATCCTCTGTAAGAGTCTGGCCGCCGTTCAGGACATTTGCCAGCAGCGCCGCGAACATATTTCCGGAGTTGGATTTTGCCGGATCCGTGGTGTCCACTGACACATTGCCGTAAAGTTCCGGAAGTCCGATGTCCGACCATCTGGTATCATTCTGAATCAGCTCTACCAGACGGGCCATGTCGATGCTGTATGCATTTCCATTTCTGGCGATCAGCCCCTGACTGTCAAAAGCGTCAAGGACGGATCTGTGTGTGTACAGGACGATAGGAGTATTCAGTATGATTTCGCTCTGTACCGGATCGCCGTACAGGTCTGTATAGTATTCCTCAGCAATACTGCTGGAAGGAAAGAGATAGTTTTTGCCGTTCAGGTCAGCGGTCATCATATCCAGAGAGCCTGCTTTGGAATAGTCCGTTTTAAGGTGATAGCGGTTCTGAAGAATATCCTGTACTTCTTCATCTTCCAGTAATTCTGTCTTTTCACCGCCGATATATCCGCTGACGGAAATAAGTCCGGGGGTGCCGGCCTCGTTTCTGCTCCCTGTGAACAGATAGATGCCTCCGATTGCCCCCATTATGATAACCAGGAGTATGAGTCCCGTGATTTTCTTTTTCATTCCTGTTCAAGACCTTTCTTTTTTTCTGGTTCCCTGTAGCCTTCCGAGCGCAGAGTCTGTTTTAAAAGCTTCAGATCGGCTTCCATATCCATAAGTTCGTCCTGCATCAGTTTTTCGAACTGCATCTGAAATGCCTGCTTCAGAGTGGATACGGTCTCCCGTGTGCCGGAAAGAATCCGCTCTGACTCGCTGGTGGAAAGCCCGCTTCCCTTAAGTTCAGTATAGTGTTCCAGCACATTTGCCGCTGTTTCCTGATAATAGTCGATATACCGGCGGGCAGCAGGAATTTTTTCCGGATTGGCTGTCAGATATTTTAAAATATTTCCGGCAAGGGTGAGAAGTCCGCCGCACTCTGTATGCAGGGGTTCTTCCGTTATCTGCGCGGCTGCTCTGCGCATGCGGATGTAGTCGGAACTGGCTTCGGTCAGCCGTTCGTTCAGAAATTCTCCGTTCTCCAGAGAATCGATCTCCACTTTTCCGATCCGCGGCACCGGCCGGAGCAGCAGGCTGAGAGCCAGGTAGACGCCGGCGGTAAGGAGCATGCACAGAAACAGATTCCATTTCAGGCAGAAAAGCAGGATGCAGAACAGAACAAGGGCCAGCAGGGCGGAAACAAGAATGGAAAGTATTTCTTTCTGATTGTTGTGCTTCATGTCTGTTTAGGTCCTTTCCCGGCTGCTGTGCCGTATCTTTCGTACCGGGCGCAGCCGGATTCCATAGATTTCAGTTATATCCCTTTACGCCGCGGAATGCTTCCGTCAGATCTTCCGTCCCGTCAAATACCCGGGCGCCGGTCATCTCTGCCAGCTCTTCCAGCTGGTCGGGATCCGCGTCTCCAAATGTAATGGAAAATACAGGGATATCATTGCCGTATGTTTCCACGGCGCTGTCAAATACTTCTTTATTGTAACTGGATACCCCATCGCTCATCAGAATGACGGCGGGAGTATAATCATTTAAATCATAGCCGGAAGCAATCTCATATGCCCGGGCTGCGGCAGTATAGATATCTGTACCGCCGCCGGGAGATTCCGCGGCGATCTGGTCATAGAGCTTCTGAAGCGCCTCATCGGAATATCCGTCGGCAGACAGGATATTTCTAATGCCGTCGCTAAACAGAATCGCAATATTGACTTCTCCTTCATTTGCCTGGAGCAGATTTTTCCGCGCATTTTCCTGAATGAGGATCTGGGACATGGCCTCTTTGAGCTGCGACTCGCCGGTTCCGCGCATACTGCCGGAAAAATCAAGACAGTAAATATTCAGAGAAGGCTTTTTAAAGCTGGTCTGATATACATTCAGGGCCTCCATCAGAACATCGGCGGAGGGCATCTGGATCGGTGAAAGGATCCGCTCTGTGTCAATTCCCCAGCTGCTGTTAAACACATCTTTATTTTCGTCAGAAACTCCATTGGCAGTGATCCGGCGTCCGGTTGCTTCGATCGCGCTCTGGCTTTCTCCGGAGAGGAGATTCTCCTGGAAGGCGAGAAAAGCTTCCTCTTTGGTTTCATCTCCGTGATCCACATATCCCAGCGGAGAGTCCGCGATAGAGAGTCCGTCATAGGGATATACCACGAAGAGGGGCTCTTTTCCTTCCGCTTCCAGCTGTTCGTTGGCATCGATAATCAGACATTCGTAATTGACCATGGCGTCATAGTCTCCGGAAAGGAAAAGGTCTTTCAGCCAGTCGGAGCTTCCGGAACTCCGGTCCACGCCGCCCAGAAGCGCCCGGATGTTTTCCCGGAGCGTTTCATTCCGGAGATCTTCCGCAGTGAGCCCTTCCTGTTTGCCGAGCAGCGCATAGAGGAATCCGATATATGCGCTGGCCCCCGAATTGGACTGTGTGGCGCTTGTCATGCAGAAGGTCATCTTTTTATCTGTGATAGCGTTCAGAATATCCTGTACCGATACATCCCGGCCGGTAAATCCAAGCTCTTCCGCAAGACTCCGGCGGATGCCGAATACCACAGGAGTAATGGAAACTGACTGGCTGTGCTTAATCATATGGTTCTTATCTCCGAGGGAAATCCATATGCTGCTGGCAGGCCATACAGCGTCGTATCCTTCTGCGCCGGTTTCCAGTTCCCGCATAATATCCACGGATCCTTTATAATCCATCTCTACCCGTATACCCGCATTCCGGGCACTGTCCTGGATAATATTTTCCAGTTCCTGGTTCTCCGATCCGGACAGAATACGCAGGGTTGTCTCATCCGCGGAATTCCCGGTCTGTGACGCCGGGCCGCTTATGCCGCAGCCGGCGGCCAGGACCGTGAAAAGTACTGCTGTGAACAGTGAAAGCAGCCGTTTTCCCATATTCCTTTTCCTCCTTTATTGCATATCTTCCTTTTATTGTCAGGTAATCTGAAGATTCCCGCTATCCGAAGAAGGTGAAAAGTAAGTAAAATATGTGTTAAGATCAGGGTGAGATAATTTTCGGGATAAGAGATGTGCCGTATAAGACGCTGCGGCTCAATGCCGGTAGCATTGAGCCGCAGTTTTTTCGATGAATCTGCTGATAAAACGGCTGTTATTCCCGTCCTGTGCCGCCGCAGAATTCGCAGATATTTGTGCCGTTGCAGCTGGAACAATAGACATAGGTTCCTGCAGTGTCTGTATAACTTGGGATATAGGTATAAGTATTTCCATAGCAGACGTGGCATGTTCTGGTTCCGTTGCAGGCTGAGCACACTCCGCTGCCGTTCTGTACACTGCCGCCGCCGGAACCGTCCAGATTATAAAAGCAGTTCTGGCAGATCTTTCCATCACCGTTGCAGCGCGGGCATGACGAATACCCGGCTGTTCCGCTGCCGGAACAGTATCCGCAGTCCACAAGCCTTAATTCTTTGCCGCAGTTCTGACACATGGCTGTATTTCCCGCTGAACCGCTGCTGTTCTGTGCGGGATCATCGCCGGACGGAAGGGAAGAAGAGCGTTGGGTGTCTGAAGTCCGGCTGTCATCCGAACTTTCCAGTAATTTCTGGTCAGCCGCTTTTCTGCGCTCTTTTCCTGAATCAATATTCTTATGCCGGCGCTCGTTTATTTTTTCACGATTCTCCCTCGCTTCTTCCTGTTTCCTTTCTTCGGCACTTTCCCTGGCATTCTCTTTTGCCTCATCCTGTTCTGTAATATCATCTTTTATACCCTGAATATCAATATCCGGGCTGCTTTCAGATGAACCGCAGCTGCTGAAAGAGAAAAGACATATGGCCGCAGAAAAGAATACTGCAAAAATTTTTCTCTTCATAAAACATTCCCCCATGTGTTTTTAAGTTAAATTCATTGTGACATATATGCGTCTGCAAGTCAATCGGGGCCATACGAACCGGATAGAATACAGAAAACCGGAAAGCCCGGAAAAACAGAGAAAAAGGCCGGAACAGGAGGCGGGGAAAACAGAATAAATGGCTGTAAAAAAGAGCGGCCTTTAATCAGCCGCTCTCCTTTTTCTGCTTCATTCTCTTGATGACTTTCAGTCTTGTGAACTCTTCCCTGTCTTTTTCTTCCAGGGCATTGGTAATCGTATACACAAGAGAAGAGTACATCGGAATTGTAATATTCTGAAGCGCATTGGCGCGCTTCTGAGTTTTTTTGATGTTGCTTGCCAGACGGTAGGCAGCATTTTCCACCATGGAAAGTTTGATGGTCAGATCCTTTACCTTCCGGAACGCCTCCCTTGCTTTGTCAATAGACTCGTGGGTGGTGCTGAAAGCATAGGTGGGAGTTCCTGCGTCAGGAATGTATTTGACATGGGGAATCTCAGTCCCCATAATGCTTCGCGTCTGTATGGTGATGGAATTCTCAATCGGCACTGTGTAGGCCAGAAGCTCCACATTGCTGATGCCGTTTTCGATATTGGCGCTCTGGAGGCAGCGGTACGCGTAGGTAAAGGTTGTGTCGATCTCTTCCTGAATCGTCCGCGCTTCGTCGATCAGATCCATCAGTTCCCGGATCAGGATATTTCTTTTCCGGTCCATCAGGTCATACCCCTGTTTTGCCAGTGCAAGAGAGTTCTTGGCCAGCATCAGGTTTCCCTTTGTAGGAAATGTACGTGGATCCATGAAATTCCTCCTTTTTTATTCCTGCGGGCAACGAGCCGGGCGGACATGCCGGCATGTCCATTTGGCGGCTGCCGCACAGATGTTATTTATACCTCAATATAGTACAGACAGATATCCTCATAGTGTCCGTCCTTCATCCGGAATCCGCCGGGGATTGTGCCCAGCGGATGAAAGCCGATTCTCTCATACAGATGACGGGCATGGGTATTTGAGGACACAACCGCATTAAACTGGAGAATCTGAAATCCGATTCTGCGGGCCTGTGCCATGCAGTCGAGAACCAGTTTTTCCCCGATATGAAGTCCCCGGCTCGCAGGCGATACCGCATAGCTGGCATTGCATATATGGCCGCATCTTCCTACATTGTTTGGATGCAGGATATAAAGCCCCAGGATCCGGCCGGAATCGTCGGCTGCCACGCCGCAGTAACTCTGTTCCGCGAAAAAGTCCGGAGCGGTTTCCCTGTTCAGAAAGTCCTCCTGAGGGAAAGCAATGCCTTCTTCTATGACCTCGTTCCAGATCGGGATCATGGAATCCAGGTCGTCAGCAGTGTATTCCCTGACGGTGACGGATGTCATGATTCTTCCTCCATCGGTTTGTAATACTTATCCAGAATCTTTGTATCAACACGGTCAAGTTCTTCTCTCGGAAGCCTTCCCAGGAGTTCCCAGCCAAGATCCAGAGTTTCGATGATGCTCCGGTTTTCTTCCTGGCCCTGTCCGATATAGCGCTCTTCGAATTCTTTTCCGAACTCCAGATATTTCTTGTCAATCGGCGAAAGTTCGTCTTCACCGATAACGGAAGCCAGGTTCCGGGCATCGCCTACCTTGGCGTAAGCGGAGAACAGCTGGTTGGCCAGATCCTGATGATCCTCCCGGGTATATCCCTCTCCGATGCCGTCCTTCATCAGACGGGAAAGGGAGGGCAGGATATTAATGGGCGGATAGATGGACTGTCCGTGAAGAGGACGGTCCAGAACGATCTGTCCCTCTGTAATATATCCTGTCAGGTCAGGAATCGGGTGGGTAATATCGTCATTGGGCATGGTCAGAATCGGAAGCTGTGTTACCGAGCCGTCCACGCCTTCCACGATGCCCGCGCGTTCGTAGATTGTGGCAAGTTCACTGTAAAGATATCCCGGGTATCCTTTCCGGCTGGGGATTTCTCCTTTGGAGGAAGAAACCTCACGCATGGCCTCCGCGAAGGAGGTCATGTCCGTCAGAATTACAAGGATATGCATATGCTGCTCAAAGGCCAGATATTCGGCCACGGTAAGCGCTACTTTCGGCGTAATCAGACGTTCTACCACCGGGTCGTTTGCCAGGTTCAGGAACATGGCTACGTGGTCGGCAACCCCGCTCTCTTCAAAGGTATGACGGAAGAAATCAGCCACATCATGTTTGACGCCCATAGCGGCAAAGACAACCGCGAACTTTTCGTCAGAATCCCCTCCCAGAGAAGCCTGCTTAACGATCTGAGCCGCCAGCTGGTCGTGGGGCAGACCGTTTCCGGAAAAGATCGGAAGCTTCTGTCCGCGGATCAGGGTGGTCAGTCCGTCAATGGCGGAGATACCTGTATGGATATAGTTTCTCGGATATTCTCTGCGGACCGGATTTAAAGGAAGACCGTTGACGTCCCTTTTCAGTGTGGAGACGATGGGGCCCAGATCATCAATGGGCTGCCCGATTCCATTAAAAGTACGCCCCAGCATATCCGGGGAAAGGGCAATCTCCATGGGATGCCCGGTCAGTTTTGTGTGTGTATTTTTCAGGGACATATTTTCCGAGCCTTCAAATACCTGTATGACGGCTCTGTCCTCATAGATTTCTACAATACGGCCGATTTTTCTCTCTGTGCCGTTTACAACGAATTCCACAATCTCGTCATAGAAGGCGTCCTGCACGCCTTCCAGTGCAATCAGAGGACCGTTGATGCTGCTTAAGCCTAAATATTCTATTGACATAGATCCGCTCCCTCCTTATGCATTTTTCTCAAGCACGCGCTGATAGAATGTGTCGATATCTCTGTGATACTGGGCGAACATTTCCAGTTTGTCATTGGGCACATCGTATTTGATAGCGATGACACGGTCAAAGATATTTTCTGCTTTAAGTACGGACATGGGGTGTCCCATTGTAACCAGGGTGCGCGCCTGTTTGTACAGGTATAAAATAGTGTCCATCATCAGGAACTGCTTTTCCAGGCTGACACAGGTGTCTTCCTTGTGGAACGCATTCTGCTGAAGGAATCCCAGGCGGATGACACGGGCGATCTCCAGTACCAGTTTCTGGTCATCCGGAAGAACGTCGCTTCCGATCAGCTTGACGATTTCCAGAAGGCTGCTCTCCTGGTTGAGAAGCGCCATCAGACGATTGCGGTAGTCTACGAATTTCTGCGAGACATTGTCCTGATACCAGTGGCTCAGATCATTTAAGTACTCACTGTAACTGGTCAGCCAGTGGATGGCCGGAAAATGTCTGGAGTAGGCAAGGCTTTTGTCCAGTCCCCAGAAGCAGCGGACGAAACGCTTGGTGTTCTGGGTTACCGGCTCGGAGAAGTCGCCTCCCTGAGGAGAAACCGCGCCGATAATCGTTACAGAGCCGTCGGTTCCGTTGAGATTGTGCATCATGCCGGCTCTCTCGTAAAATGCGGACAGACGGGATGCCAGATAGGCAGGGAAACCTTCTTCTGCCGGCATTTCCTCCAGACGGCCGGAGAGCTCACGCAAAGCTTCGGCCCAGCGGGAAGTGGAGTCTGCCATAATTGCTACGTCATAGCCCATATCCCGGTAGTACTCGGCAAGAGTCAGGCCGGTGTAAATGCTGGCCTCACGGGCGGCAACGGGCATATTTGAAGTGTTCGCGATCAGGGTGGTGCGGTCCATCAGAGGATTGCCGGTACGCGGATCGGTCAGTTCTCCGAACTCCTCCAGTACCTGTGTCATCTCATTTCCACGTTCTCCGCAGCCGATATAGATGATAATATCAGCGTCCGCCCATTTGGCGATCTGATGCTGGGTCATGGTTTTTCCGGTTCCGAATCCGCCCGGGATAGCGGCAGTGCCTCCCTTCGCGATGGGGAACATGGTGTCGATGATACGCTGGCCTGTGATCAGCGGTACAGACGCGGGGAAACGATGGTGTACCGGTCTGGGTACGCGGATCGGCCATTTCTGGGTCATTGTAAGCTGTTTTTCCGTACCGTTCTGGAGCTGAAGCGTGACCAGAGTCTCGTCAATGGTGTAGCTTCCGTCGGGCACAGTGTCAATAACTGTTCCCTCTATATCCGGAGGAACCATACATTTATGGACAATAGCGTGTGTCTCAGGGACCTCGGCGATAATGTCTCCGCCGTGGAGATACTGTCCTTTGGAAACCGTAATATGGGTATCCCATTTTTTCTGCCTGTCCAGAGAATCCACGCTGACACCGCGGGTAATAAACGCTCCGGCAGATTCCGCGATCCGTTCCAGCGGACGCTCGATACCGTCGAAAATATTGTTCAGAATGCCGGGGGCCAGTGTTACAGAAACCGCGTCGCCGCTGGCTGTGACTTCTTCTCCGGGACGCAGTCCGGATGTCTCCTCGTATACCTGAACTGTGGTCATATCCTTGTCGAGGGCGATTACTTCGCCTACCAGTTTCTGCTTTCCCACATAGACCATTTCAGACATGGAAAATCCGGTGTTCCCTTTCAGGTAAATGACGGGCCCGTTGATTCCATAGATTGTTGCAGTTTTAAGCAATGCCGTCACCTCCTAAAAATAAAAATTTGTCGTATTCATTGCGAAGCTGTGTCTTGAAGGAATTATCGATCAGGACATTGCGGCTGCGGATAACGGCACGCACGCCGCCGATAAAATCTTCTGCGCTGACGGTGAGCCTGACACGCGTGGCATCCTCAAGGGCAGAGCGTTTCTTTTCATCCGTCGGGTTAATGTAGATTGTTACCTCGTCTTTGCCGGCAAATTCTTTTGCCTGCCGGATACAGCGGATGAGAAAGTCTTCATATGCTTCTGTTTTCATATAGTCTTCAGTAAGGCTTAACGCCTCTTTAAATATCTTATCTTTCAATTCCTGCTGGACGGTTCCCTGCCGGCGTTTGATCTCAAGCTGAGATTTGGCCGCAGCCTGATTCATGGCCAGTCTGGCGCTGGTTGTCTCGGCCTTGATGCGGGTCTCGGACTGGTGCAGTGCTTCTGTTTTGTGGTCCTCGAAGACTTTCTCAAGTGCTTCTTTGTGAGAATCTATAATTGCATTGCCCTCTGCCCGGGCCTGTTCCATGGACGTAGTCTGCAGGTGTGAGATTTTTTCTTCCAGAGTCAAGAGGAATCCCTCCTTATGTTTGTTTTTCGTAGTTCGGGCGGGACTATAGCTTCAGCCCGATTGCCTCGGTGATATAGGATGTGATAAAATCTTTCCTTCGTCCGGTTCCGTGTCTGTCAGGGATCTCCACGAGAAGCGGCATTTTCCGTTCCAGACGGAAGGTATCTATAATATCGGGGAACTCCCGGCCGAACTTCTCTGTGAGGAGAACGATACCCACGCTTTTGTCTGACAGCACGTTTTCCAGAGCGCTGCGGAGTTCCTCGCGCTCATGAACGACCACGCCGTCCACGCCGGCCAGCCGCATTCCTGTATAGGTATCGACATTGTCACTGATCAGAAACATTTTCATAGTATGTCACTCCTGTTTTATATCTGGATCATTTTGTTATCCATCCATCGTGTCTTACAGATTTCCGAGAATCATGAAGGAAATAATCAGTCCGTACAGACAAACACCTTCTGCAAGACCTACAAAGATCAGGGACTTACCAAGGATACTGGAGTCCTCGCTGATTGCTCCCAGAGCCGCGCTTGCTGCGCTTGCTACGGCGATACCGCCGCCGATACAGGACAGTCCGGTAACGAGAGCAGCGGCCAGATAGCCCAGGCCTGTTGCAAATCCCGGATCGGAAGCTGCGCTTTCCGCCGCCTGTACATCACCGCCGCCGAGCATCATAATAGAAGCAACGACAAAGCATCCGAAGAAGAAGAATGCATTTACGCCGATGGAGCGTTTGTAGCGCTTTTTGTTTTTCTCGCCGATCAGGTAGTAGCCGAACGGAAGAATAATACTTAAGATCAGTGCTGCGATTAAAATGATTTTTGTTGCTAATGTCATGGTGGAATCCTCCTACTTTTTATTCGTTTTCTTTTTTGTATATGGATCAAATGCATGGCCGCTGCCTTTGTAGAAGCGGCTGAACATTTCGTAATATTCCAGACGCAGTACCTGGATGCCGACGATCAGTCCTTCAAATCCGCACACGAACAGGTTCCCGAAGATCACGCCGATCCAGTTCGGGTGGCCGCTCTCGGCACCGGCAAGCTGCAGAACCACTTCCATGATGGCTGCGTGGCTGACAGCGAAAGCGCCGATACGGATAAAGGAGATGGTGTTGGAGAAGTAGCTCAGCAGAGTTTCGAACATTTCGAAAAATCCCTGTACAAGGAACATCCCCTTTCCGACTTCCATCTTGTCTGCGCGTTTCTGGATAGCCCGGGTAATGGGCTCCTTAAATAGAATCAGAATCAGTGGAACGCCGAACATGACTGCCATTACGATTCCGCCGGGAAGCGGTCTGCCTGTCAGAAACAGTACGATTGTGACCACAACTGCAATATAAAAGACCAGTCCGGCCACTCCGTTGGCGTCAAACCAGGCGTTCTCAATATCTTTGCTCTTTAAGGCGTTGATGATATGGAGTACCATTGCCACCATAATCAGGAGCATACCAAAGCCTACGGCTACAATAAATACTGTATTCAGCTTGCCCAGGAAGGGAAGCGTTGTCATGTGGTCGATGGGCCTGATCCACAGAGGCTGTATCACATCTTCGAATCCGAAAATACTTCCGAACATGAAACCGAATATAGTGGAAAATACACCGGCTGTTGCGATAATGCCTGCCAGCGGCGCTTTCTTAAAGTGATAGATCAGGAAACCGCCGATCAGAAGCAGGAGACCCTGCCCTACGTCTCCGAACATGACTCCGAAGATGAATGAGTAGGTCAGCCCCACAAATATGGTGGGATCCATTTCGTTGTGAGCCGGAAGGCCGTACATCTGGACAAACATTTCAAAAGGCTTGAAAAGCTTCGGGTTTTCCAGCTTGGTAGGAGGTTCGCCGAAGTAGGCGTCGTGGTCGTCTTCCACAACAACAAATACTTTATCATCATCCTTGACCTCCTCAAGGAATTTTTCCACGTCATCGTCGGCCATCCAGCCGCACAGGATGTAGTAGTCTTCCTTGTTGTCTTCCATCCTTGCCGCCAGTTTGCGGACATCAAAGTTATTGGCCAGCTCTTCCAGCCTGTTTTTTGCGGCTACAAGCTGGGGCGCCCGGTCGGAGAGCATTTCGCCGGCTTCTTTATCCAGATCCTCGATTTCCAGATTGACCCGGGCGATTTCCCGTTCCAGAGACTGGTAGGCATAAGCCGGTGTTCCTTCGAACTCGTCTTTCAGCTCGATCCGTTCAAAATGAAGAGAACGGAAGACCGCATCTACTTTCTGAGCCTCGCCGGGAGAAACAAAATAGGCGCCGTATACAAAGCTTTCATCCCGGTCGCCTTCTACAAAGATGGCGTTCAGGTCATCCATAAGATATTTCTGCATTTTGTGGTAAAACTCCACGGCAATGCGTCCGAAACGGTAAGTGATGTATTTGTAGTGGAGGACCTTGTGCAGGTCGCAGTTGAGAGGACGGAACGGAGCGATAACCTGCTGCTTCGCCCGGAGTTCCTCTGTCTTTTTCTTCAGTTTTTCTTTCTTTTCCTGAAGGGACTGGTAGTCTTCATTGGCCTTGCGGACAACTTCGAACATGTCATCCAGTCCGAGAGAAGTATCAGGGGTTACATCATCCGCATTGGGAAGATAACCTACGAACTGTACCGCCTTGTTCAGGGCGTCCCTGTAAGGATTGATCTCCACGAAGGGACGGAGATTATCTACGGTCTTAAGCTCTGACAGTGCGGATTCCAGCTGGATCTCATAGCGGGAGAGATACAGGTCGGTAACACGGTCAATGTCATTGCGCGGGCCGGATATGTTGATAAATTTCATCTTTACGATCATCGGGTCTTACCTCCAATGTATGCCAGCGTCTCGCCAGGGCTCAGACTGTATCTTACGCATTCCATGGCGGTCGTTAGCTTATTCAGTTCTTCCTCTTTTAAAAAGAGGTAAGTGTTGACCGCGGCAATGGAGTAAGGATTACGCCTCAGGTCAACCGTATAGAGATGGTGCAGACAGTCTGCATACATCTGCTCTATCGTCAGCTTCTGCTGGAAATTGTAGTGCTTCGCATAAGTTGTGCGTCCCGCTGCGGCTTCGAATTCTTCAAGGCCGGGGGCTTCCACCAGTTCTTTGATCTGCTCGGTAGAAATTTTATAGTGGATAGGGATGAGCAGAAGATAAATGTCAGCCGGCTTCATATTATAATACTTTTTCGCCCTGTAGATCCACTGCAGGTTCAGCAGGTCGATTCTGGAACCACGTTCCCGCATAAAAAGTTCAAGATCTGCTTTTTTAAGTACTTTTTTCTGTTCTTTCCATGTGGAAGTGAAAAAATACAGATCCAGCGCCAGGTTGTAATCATAGAGAGTAACGTTCTCAGCGTCTTTCAGCTTTTTCAGCGGCGCGTAGTATTCGGTGCCTTTGAGATTTTCCACCAGTTCATCCGTTGTGCGGGATGTGATCAGTTTCTCGATGGAGATCTGAGAGTACCGGTCAAAAAAGGGCCGCTTGTAGTTAATGTCAAAAGGCTGTTTGTAACGGTTGATTACAATACGCAGGCAGTAATTGATCAGGTCAATCTCGTAATTCTTCATGAGCAGTTTCATGAAACGCCGCTGCTTCTGTCCGCAGAAACGGTAGATCTTTGTGTAGTCGTGATACAGAGACTGTGTCAGAACTTTTTCGATATTTCCGCGGTGAAGCTGATCGTCTTCCAGCATGTCAAGAACATCCGCATATGCTGTGTTCTTTTTTAGATAGTCTACAATTTCGAGAACACTGCCCAGACCGGCAATCTCCTCAAACTGCTTCGGAGTCAGGAGTTTTGCCTTCATGGCGCGGACCTTAGTTACAATTCCGCTGTATTCCAGTAAATTTCCCATAGGCTACACCTCGGTAATCCGTCTTAAAATCTCGCGGGCATACTCCGTGTGACGCTGGTCATATTCCTTCTGAAGAGCATCAATGGCGGCGTCGCTCTCACCGCTCTGGCTGTCGAGAAGGCGGGAGGTGTTCTGCTCCAGTTCTTCCCGGATGGAACGGATGCGGGCCTGGGTTTTTTCTTCCAGTTCTGCATCAAACGCTTTGCGCTTTTCTTCATACTCCTTGTCCAGCGCTTCTTTCTGATCCTCGGCATGCTGTACAATTGCAGACGCAGCGTCTTCAATTTCTGTTAATTTGTTCACAATAGAGTCCATAAAAAGCCTCCTTAGTTTATGATTTTTTAATAAATCACAATATACTTTATCATACACCTTTTCACTGAAATTGCAAGCCGGGAAAAGGGAGAATTTGAACAGATTACCGGGGCAGAAAATGCCGGAATAAAATAGTCTGACACATTTTACAAAAACAGTCCGATTTCTTTTGTTGAAAATGCCGGATGACTTATTTATCTTAAGTTCGGTTCTTCACCTTACGGCGCTGTCGTGCTATTATTTAAGAAGAACTGCAGATCTGTCTGCGGTTTACCAGTGAAAAAGACTGCACGATGTGGAGTGAGCGGATAGAATGAACAGATAATAGGAGGATGGCATATGAGACTGAGAAATATACCGCGGGCGGAAGGGGTAATCCGGGAACACCGCCTTGTGATAAAAAGACCGGAGGATCAGAAGGGATGCTGGCGTCAGGTGTTTGGAAACAGAAATCCGGTATATATTGAGATCGGTATGGGGAAAGGCCGGTTTCTGCTGAATATGGCAAAAGCTAATCCGGATATTAATTTTGTGGGGATTGAACGGTATACCAGCGTACTTCTGCGGGCGATCGAAAAATTTGAAACAGAAGAGTTCTGTGAGCTGAAAAACGTTCGTTTTGTCTGTATGGATGCAAGAAACATAGAGGATGTTTTTGCCAGGGACGAGGTGAGCCGGATTTACCTGAATTTTTCGGATCCATGGCCGAAAGCCCGGCATGCCAGAAGAAGACTGACATCAGTGGAATTCCTGGCCAGGTATGAGAAGATCCTGTGTGAGGGAGGACTTCTGGAGTTCAAGACAGATAATACAGAATTATTCCGGTTCTCTCTGGAACAGCTGGAGGAGGCCGGATGGCCGCTGAAATGTTTTACTTTTGATCTGCATCATAATGAAGTAATGAATCAGGGAAATATCATGACAGAATATGAAGAAAAGTTTTCTTCAAAAGGGAATCCGGTAAATAAATTCATAGCTGTAAGAAAATAAATGAAAAGCATCAGCACGAAAGAAAGGGAAGAACGCTTTGCATGTACCCGGCATATAATACATTATATGTATCATGTGCCGGGGGATTGTTTATGAAGAAAAAGGAATGCTGGAAAAGATGTGTCAGAGAACTGATCTACTGCAGACCCAGACTCAACAGAAAACTGCTCTGCATGCGGACATCATTTGACGATGTATGTAAAATCCTCAATTCCACGAGCTGCCATGACCATGAACACGGAGGAAAATAATTCCGGAAAAGAAGAGGCAGAAAGAAGTGGAATCAAAAGGTATGGGGAACAGGACCATATATAAAGGAGGAGTCTGCAATGACAGTAAAGGTAACGGAACACAGCTTTCAGAAAGAAGTATACGAGTGCCGCCGACCGGTGCTGGTTGAATTTTATGCGTCATGGTGTCCGAAATGTGCGATGATGGAAGATGTCCTGCAGGAATTTTCCGTAGCGCACCGGGAAATTAAAGTATGCCAGGTAAATACCGGAGAAGAGCCCCGCCTGGTGGATCAGTACGGGATAGAAAAAGTGCCGTCTTTCGTAGCCTTTGACAAAGGAAGACCGATAGGGGCGGCAGTGGGCAAAGTATCCGGAAAAGTCCTGCTCGAACTCTTTTCAACGGTAAAATGACAGCAAGCCGGTAAATTAATTGACAGAAAATGCAAAAAAATAAAAAAACTGCTTGCATTCCCGCGTAAAGTGTTATATAATATCTCTTGCGTTACGGAAAAAACAACAGAATAACGTAGAATGCGCGATTAGCTCAGCTGGCAGAGCACCTGACTCTTAATCAGGGTGTCCAGGGTTCGAACCCCTGATCGCGCATTTAAAAATCACTGTTTTTGCAGACATGGAGCTGCGGGGGCGGTGATTTTTTTGTTACTATATAATGATTTAGACCTTCTTTCACACAAGAAAGCCTGTTATGCATGCTTGCGTGTAAATAGCAGGGGGCCAAATAAGGATAAGGTACTATAGAAAATGAAAGAACATAAGAGGATGATAACATGAATATAGTAAATGAATACGGAATTATCGGAATATACTACATCTGCGTAAATATTATAGCGTTTATCTTATATGGCCTGGATAAAAAATATGCCAGGGAGGGCAGATGGAGAATCCCAGAGAAGACACTGCTGGGCATTGCAATGATCGGTGGAGCAGCAGGTGCCTGGATCGGGATGCAGACATTCAGGCACAAGACAAAGCACATGTCATTCCGGACGCTGGTGCCGTTATTTGCAGTGGTGCATATGTGGATGATAGTAAGATATACAAATCTGATATAATGGTCACTAAATCATGAAATAGTGCTTGTTATATAATAATTCGCTCATGAAATTGCGGCATTGCATAGAAAACTCGCTCATGAAATAGTGATGAATGAGAAAAAATCGCTCATGAAATTGTTGTAACATTGAAAAAACGGCGTATTTATGGTAAAATCTAAGAAGTTAGAAATGCTGGGGAAAGCAGGTGGATAATTATGTATTTGAAGCGAAAAATAGATCAGTATTTACAAGAATGGAAAGCGGGAGAGAATCGTAAGCCATTAATTGTGAAAGGTGCTAGGCAAATTGGAAAGACAGAATCTATTCGTGAATTCGCCAAAGCGAACTATTCATCGTTTATTGAAATCAATTTCGTAGAAGAACCTAAATATAAAACTATTATAGAGGAAGGATATGCGGCTGTAGATATCATTAAAAACATATCGAGAATTGATCCTGATAAGAAGTTTATACCACAGGATACATTGATTTTGTTTGATGAGCTTCAGGAATTCCCAGAGATAGCAACATCCTTAAAGTTTTTCTGTCAGGATGGACGGTTTGATGTTATATGCAGTGGATCGCTGCTGGGTATTTCATATCAAAGAATCGAAAGTAACAGTGTCGGATATAAAAATGATTATCTAATGTATTCTATGGATTTTGAAGAATTTTTATGGGCGAAGGGATATTCTGATGAAGTTATAGATGAGATGTTGGATCATATGATAAAGGGTACACCATTTCCGGAAGGACAGTTGAATGTGTATCAGAATTTGTTTTTAGATTACTGTATTCTGGGAGGATTGCCTGGTGTTGTAAAAGAATATATACAGACGGATACATTTGAAGGCACCTTGCAGATTCAGAGACAGTTGCTGGCAGACTATGAAGAGGATATTCGAAAGTACGCAGAGGGAGTAGATCAGACAAGAATATTGAATGTATTTAATCATATTCCGATTCAGCTTGCGAAAGATAATAAGAAGTTTCAGATATCAAAAGTGGCAAAAGGAGCCAGATTTAAGGACTATCGTGGATGCATCGAATGGTTAAAAGATGCCGGGTTGGTGAATATATGTTATTGTTTGCAATTTCCGGAATTACCATTGCGTGGTAATTATGATGAAGGAAAGTATAAATTGTATTATTTTGATACGGGAATGCTGGTTGCAATGCTGGATGAAGAGGCACAGGAAGATCTTCGTGCCAACAAAAATATGAATGTGTATAAAGGCGCATTGTATGAGAATATTGTGGCAGAAGCATTAATCAAATGTGGTTATGAGTTATATTATTATAAAAAAGAGAATGCTACTTTGGAGGAAGACTTTTTTGTCAGAAGTATGGATAAATTAATTCCGATAGAGGTTAAAGCTGCAAACGGAAGATCTAAGTCGTTGCGTACGTTGATTGATCGTGATAAATATCCGGATATTACATTTGGTATAAAATTAGTGAAAGGCAATATAGGGATTAAAAATGGTATTCATACATTTCCGTATTTTTGTACCTTTCTGATCAAACGATATATAAAGAGTCTCTAGGAGAATGTTTATGAAATCACTTGTTTTAGCAGAGAAACCTTCGGTAGCCCGTGATATTGCGCGGGTGCTGAAATGCAATAAAAATATTCCGGGTGCCATTGAGGGCAGTCAGTATATTGTGACCTGGGCACTGGGACATCTGGTAACACTGGCAGATCCGGAAGAATATGATAAGAAATTTAAAGAATGGAATATGTCGTATCTGCCGATGATGCCGGAAAAATGGGAATTAGTTGTAATTCGTCAGACAGCAAAGCAGTATCGGAATGTGAAGTCCCAGCTGTTCCGAAAGGATGTATCGGAGATTATCATTGCAACGGATG
>USFD01000016.1 GCA_900553885.1 uncultured Ruminococcus sp. | reverse complement strand
CCGGGTCTTAGAAAGGAAACCAGGCCGGAACTTTATTAAAAACATCAGTACAGTCCGGAACGGAATAAGAATCCCACATCCCATATCTCCGTCCCGTTCTATCCGGGAATTCTGAATATTTCCGGTATTTCTGAATCTAGGTTCATTTCGGCAAATCCGAATCTCTCACATAATTTCTTCCTGCCGGATCTGTTCAAGATATCCGAGCACCGGCTCCTTGTCTTCTTTGTCTGTCCGCAGTATTCCGTAGCAGCAGCGCCGGATCTCTTCCCGCAGTGTAATGATTTTCTCTGAAGTCATGCGGGACTTCTGCTCCTGGTATATGCTGATATAATACTGCAGCATATCTTCCAGCGTACAGATTACGCATTCTCCCTCTTTTGCCCGCACTCCGTGGATGTTTATGCCGTCCGGGCCGCACCAGGCTCCGGCCACAATATCGCCGATATGGTTCACAACTTCCTTATCCGACTGAATGTAATCGGGGTTATACTCTTCTTTTTTCCGGCGGTTCACATCCACAATCATGTCATCCACTTCCTGCAGTGTTGCACCCGCTCCGCCCCGTCTGTGCAGGGGGGCGAGCGCAGGATGCAGCCGGATCAGGTAATTCTGATTCTTAAACTGAGGGCAATAGCCTTCATAGCACTCCCGGATCTCTTCCAGAGTATCTTCTCCTCTTGTAGGCAGACGCCAGCCCTCCGTGCGCATGTAAGCCACCCATCTTTCATGTTCCAGTTCATAATAAGGATCCAGTTTTTTATGGCATTCCGCATAGAAATCCACGGGATGAATATACTGCTGAAATTTCTTCTTTTCCGCCGCTTCACAGGGCACCCGCATAATCCCGTATCCCAGTTCCCACAGCTTGAAAAGAATATGTATACCGCTGGCAATACTGGACCGCCGGTTGAACTGTTTCTCGTAGAACTTCTGTACAGCCTGTCTCCGTTTTTCCTCTGAGGAATCTTTCGTCAGGCGGAAATAATGAGACTGTACGCCGAGTCCGAGGTACTCCGTAACAAACGCGGCATCCGACTGTCCGCCGAAAAACATTTTTCTTCTCCCGAAAGGAACGATATTGTAATATAACCGCTGCTCTGTTCTTGTATTCTCGTATAACTCCCAGACAGTACGCCGCTTTCTGGGATTTTCTATATAGGCGCAGATCAGCGGGGTATTTTTCTTCTGCTTCAGATAATAATATCTTCTCATCCATACCGCGGCACGGATATTAGCCTCGTCGTCGCCCAGAGCCGCTACACAGTAATTCACTTCGCCCAGTTCATCCAGATACTTTTCTGACTTATCACTGAAAATATTTCCTTTGTGAATATCTATATGATATCCTGCCCGCTCGGCAAACAGCTCCGGGCACTCAATCCCCAGTTCTTTTCTGATAAGATTTCCTTTGATATCAATCAGATGAATCTCCAGATCAAAATTTTCCATCTGCCCGCACCAGAGCGCTGCTTTCAGAAACTCTTTTCCCGTCTTGCCGCCGCCTGCAATCAGAAGGGAAATCTTCTCACGTGTACCGCCGGCATCAAGCGGATTGATATTCGTGTACAGAGGATGGCAGTACAGGTGTTCATACACCGATTCTCTTACTTCATCCATAAGTACAACCTGCAGGTCTTCCTTCTGCTTAGCATCCAGCAGGATTTCTGCCTCTGCACCTGTTGCATAGCAGTAAAGAGCGCTGTTGCGCTGTTCCAGTCCGCCGGAGGCGTGCCAGCGGGAATCCCCGGTCATTTCCTCAATCATGTAAAGCGTTTGATCAATATTCTTATCCTCATCTTCCGATATGAAGAAGTAAGTGATGTATCTTCCTCTGTTTTTCAGGCGGAGATGTGTCATCTCTCCGGTTACAAATACTGCTTTCAGATCCCTGGCTTCTTCTTCCAGTTCTTTGTTCCGGTCATCCTTGTCATCAGAACAGCAGAAAATGATTCCCGTTTTTCTGCTGTCTTTGGCCTGTGTACTGATATTTTCCGCAATCTCCAGAGAATGTCTGTTCAGCTCGGAAAACACATACAGATTCTGCCGTCTCTTCAGAACCAGACGCATTCTCTCGAAAAAATTGGAAAAATACCGCAGCACTATAGTCAGGGTGAACATTGGAGCCAGAAGATACAGCAGACAGACTACAACTTTATACGGATAAAACAGCAGCCCCAGCTCATTTACCGGAAGCGCGTCCAGGATATCGGATACTCCGGTGTCAACTACAAACATGCGGATACTATGGGATATACTTACCGCCAGAGCAAATCCCGCCTGTTCCGTAAGACACATTACCGGAAAACATATTGCAACGCAGGCCAGAAATACACCGCCGCCCAGATATCTGACTTCATTTTTTCCGTGCTGTCTCCGGATCAGAAAGACCGCTGTGCCGGCAGCGGCAAATACCAGCGCCAGCAGAAAACAGATTGCCCATATCATATCTTCACCCTCTTTTCCTCTACAATTTCTCTTATCACATCACCAAGCCGGCCTTCATCAATTACGGTTCTGTTAATATATCTGACTCCCATCAGCCGGCTTCTCTCCTCTTTGCTGACCGGTCTCGACGAAGAATCATCTGCCGTACGGCTGTTGGAAGTCACAAGTACCGCCTGCCCATCGATACCGAAATGATCTGCAAAATATTTAATCTCCATCAGATGCGCAGTCTCCGGCACCGTCATTTTTGCCGATATGAAATATGTCCTCAGATCTTTCGTGCCTATAATATCAATCTCATTATTCACCGGCTGTTCTTCCCCTGCTGTTCCCTCTTCCAGGTTCCAGCTGAATTCCGAGTTGATGTTCAGATCATCAAAAATCCCCATTTCCAGACACGTAAAATAAATCATTGCCTCCAGAATATTTCCTTCTCTTGAAAGGCATGCTTTCACCGCATCAGAAGCATATTTAAACGTAAAATCAATTTCTTCATCCTTCTCACTGATCTTCAGATTCTGAATGAGATTCTGGCGTCCGCCGCTTCCTTTCCGTCCATATTCTTCCAGCATACACAGACCTTCCCTCAGGACTTCCGCCAGATCCTCCTGTTCCCCTGAAGGATCTCTCAGCTCTTTCCTTTTCTGTACGGCGCGGACATATAAAGTCCGGTCCTTAACCGAATATTCTGTTTGCGGACCTTCCAACGGGCGCCGTATCTTTTCCTTCCGTCCGAAAACATACCGATGCTTCATAGGTTCACTGTCTGCCTGCAGAATCAGGCTCTCCAGAATTTTTGCCGTCTCCGCGCTGTCTGCAGTAAATTCCGCAGGCAGATCATCTTCCGGGCCCGGAAGCCAGTAGGAAAAGATCAGGCCGTTTTCACGGCACTGCTCAAATACAAGATCCAGTCCTGTATAAATGAGAGCGGTTCCGCTGACAGGAACCGTTTTATAGGATTTCCTTCTTCCGGATTCACCGGTACTAAAAACAACGGTATTTTCCCTCTCAATCCGTACAAGCTGTTCAATCAGGTTCTTCCACTTCCACGGACCCAGCTCCGTATAGGCGCCCCACAGGCCCCGGTAACGCGAACTCAGCCCAAGAATCGCATTTTCCTTTTTATCCGAATCCATATATGCCCGGAACAGATAAAAAGTCTCCTCCACAGTCAGGTGAATCTGACGCGCGTACATTTCCACCACAGGGTCATCCAGTCCCAGAAGCCTGCGGTCCTTAACCATAACACACGGTATGTGATAATCCTCGGAATATTTCCGGATCCGGTACAGTTCTTTTGCATCGAATCCTGTAACATCAATTACCGCGCTGCTGTATGCTGCGGCGTCACTCAGACTACAGACAGATATTCCGGTGCCGCACCCCCGGTATCGCAGAAAAGTTTCATAAAACTCTGTGTCAATCATCCCGTCCTCCACCGGCACAAAGACCAGTTTCTCCGGTTCCAGGAAAAGGGAAGACAGTATGTTTTTCCAGCCGTTTTCTCTGCCCTGAAGATAAGGCCTGATCACAGTCCGTATCGTTCCGGCCGAAAGAAGCCGCGGAATTCCCCGTATAATATCCTCGTCTGATCTTTTATAATCGTGGTACGCATTGTATTCATGCACCACGGCAAGTTTTCTGCAGATTTCATCCAGATACTCCCGGACACTTCTGTCCTGTCCGCACACTCTGACGCAGCACTGCCGCAGCTGATCCGCCGCCTGCTTCCATACAAGCTCCGCGTTGCTCTCTCCTGCATAGACTCTCTCTTTCACTGTCATAAGCCAGCGGAACGCCTCGTCCGCCTCCCCGCTGTGGTACCGCGCCAGTTTCCGGGCCAGTTGTCCGCACAGGCGGTTTACTTCCGGACGGATCTCTTTCGCCTTATTTCCCGCGATCCGATGAAGCTTCAGGCACATCTGCTCAAGATCATCCAGCCCGGCTGTAACAGTCTTGCTCAGCTTCTGTCTGTTCCAGATTTTCCGTTCCATATCTTTCAGACGGTTTCCGGGTCTGCTTGAGACGAGACACGGATGAAGACGCCGTTCCCTGTCCTTAAAATCGTTTTTCCCCGAAAACGCGTATTGTCCGATTTCGCTTTCATCCGGCAGATCCCATCCGTTGATCACCATAAACGCACACCAGCTCAGATGCTCCTGATCACTCAGAAGATCAAACAGTTCTCTGTTCCCCGTTTCCGGCGAAAGCACTCTCCGGTAAAACTCTTCCGCCGGATCAGTGTCTTCCGTATCTGCTCCTGCTGCCCCCAGTTTGTACTTTACCGACAATGCGCTTCGCATAGAGGAATCAAGATTATAAATATCGTTTTCAAATGTCTGCCGCACTTCCTCTTTTGACGCCCGTTCATGTGTGCCGCGATAATAGAAATCATGCACGTTCAGCGCCCACTTCATTATCCTGGTATCGAATAATTCCTCATTATAGTATGAGCATTTCCATTCCGCATTCAGCACCGGCTCTGACACGCCGTTTAAGAGAAGTTCACCGTCTCTCCTGTCTTTCCGCAGCAGGAGTACATAAGGAGACGGAATCTCTCTTATAAATGCGCCGCCATTGGCCAGCATTTCCTCCTGACTCTTTTCATACAGCCGGATCTCCGCCATCGGCTCTTCACAGATGAGCAGTCCTGCATTCCTTCGTTCTTCCTCACCCCAGACACATCTGTCTTCCTGATAGATATGAACGGTCCTTACAAATGCCGGATTCTCCTTTTTTATTTTCTCCATGAAACCGGATACATCGTCCGCGTACAGACGGATTCTCAGCAGCATACCCGGCATATGCACACAGGAAAAGGCCGCTTTGAAAAAGGCTTCCCGCACAGGCTGGTTTCCGCATACTGCCATGTCCAGAATTTCCCGGCCTTCCTCCCGGCGGGTATACCGGTAAACCGGCCATTTTTCAAGGATATGGTAGGACTGCATCAGATCATTGGCTCTGGCGTACTCTTTCTTTGGAATAAATTCCTGAGCGTCCAGCATCTTCTTGAGCTGATTCAGATCGCCGCACATCTCTCCCGCCGAAGAATATCTCACCCGGAACTTCCGGCTCAGTGATCTTGCCAGGATCCGTTTCATAAACGCAGCTGTCTCCGGCTCTTCACATCCTGCCTGCATACAGATCTGTTCCACCTCGTATTCCTTTCCGTATCCGGTCTTCAGATCCTCTTCTGTAGGGAACCTTCCGGTCAGAAGCTGAAAAAAGATAAGTCCGAGGCAGTAAACATCCCATGTAGGTTTCAGGAAGGCCTCTTTATTAATATCAAACCACTCCTCCAGTTCCTCCAGCTCCGGAGGTGTATAGGGACGGGTCACGCGGATATGATGAATCTGCTCCAGATTGTGCCAGGGAATCATACTGTCCACGTCAAAAAGCTTTACAGACTGCTGGGAGGGGATCCACAGAATATTCGAAGGATTCAGGTCCATATACAGGTATCCCTGTTCATTGAGAAGCTCCACAGCCTCTGCGGTTCTGTATATCAGCCACAGTTTTTCCGACAGACTCTTTACTTTCGAGCGGGCAAGGATTGTCCCCAGATGCATATCGCTTAATATATAAAGGGAATCTCCGAACTCCGCCAGATGGTACGGCCGTACCATAACTTCCATCGCCCCGCTGTCAGAAAGCGCATTCTGCAGCTGGAAGGACTGTCGGAATCTCTCCTTAAGCTCCCGGTATCTTTCCCTGCCTTTCTCGTCTCCGGAAGCGCATAGTTTCGTTCCTCTTCTTTCTATCTGAAAACCTGTCCCCTCCGGAAGGGGATAGAATTCTTTCATAATCATCTTGGAACTGTGTTTCTCATCTGAAAAGAGCCTGACAATATAGGTAAGACAGGAAGCTCCCCTCCCGATCTGTTCCTCAATCACCGCTTTCTGCATATATACCTGTCCGCCCATGGCGCGGAAGGTCAGTTCCAGTTCATCCCCTCTGTTCAGGGCCGCTCTTTCCTTTTTTTCAGTCATCCGTTTCTTCCTTTCCCGCATTTACGATTTTCCACATATTCCTCAGAGAATCAACAGGTGTGTCAGTCTGTATAAGATATGCCAGCAGATATTCATAGGGATTCTGGAGATAGAAGGGCATCATGCCGCATTTTCTGAGCCTCTGATTCACATAACGCACGAAATCCTGGTACACCGCTTCGGAATCTGCCTCTATCAGATACCCGTCCGGCTCATCATCCGTGTCCGCGCAGAAATTCAGAAAGGCCATTGTAATAATATCGCATCTGCGAACCTCCGGGCGTTCCATCTTTGCCCTGGTCATTTTTGATTTTTCATCTGCCTGTTTCCGGATATTTGAAAACCGAACGCTGGTAATCTCTGTCTCCGTAAACCAGTGTCCGAGCAGCGTTCTGTCAATCTGCCTTTCGTCAGCTCCCAGCCGTTCAGCGTTTTTTACATACAGAAAGTCCCGGAACAATTCTTTTGATATTTTCTCTGTCTGTTCTTTTCTGCTGACCGGCTTTCTGTTTGTGACAGAAAGTATGCCCTCCGGAGGATTGTCCATATGCCGGATTTCCCCGGTCTCCGCAATCTTCTCTCCTTTACGGCAGGGATGTTCTGAACGGACGGGAACGTCTGCCCGGGCTGCCGCCCTGCATTCCGTTTCTATGGCGTAGGCAAATCCGTCATGTGTAAACAAAGTTCCTGCCGGCAGTTCTGTCCCCGGACTGCACACCGCGCATATGGTGCCTTTCGCCGGCCGTTTATCACCAGGGTTTCCTGTATATTTCAGGGTAGTGGACGTATAGGCCCGCATAACTCCTGCCTTAAGCGCCCGCTCTTCCGGAATCATTTCCGTCATTTTCCCCACATACCCGGGAGTTGTCTTCTTTGCCAGGCATATCACCTGCGGCTCTGTTCCCTTTACCGGCAGCTCAACCTCAATGTCCTCCCGTCCGGGAAGGAGAGCATCATTTTCCATCACAAATCCGACTCTTCTCTTTTCTTTTCCTTTTAACGCGTAAAATGTTGTTCCTGCCGGAAGCTTTATTTCTCTCTCCGCATCATACTCAACCTGCAGCGCTGCTTTGGCATACTCTTCACTGCCCCGGTCAGTGCTTTTGAAGTCAAGAATATCTTTCCTGTGTGCTTCAATGAATTCTTCCAGAAGTTCTTCGAAAACAACTGCCGCGGTTCTCACTTCCGGCAGCAACGCCTTATGCCGGGAGAAAAAGTCTGCCAGTCCGGGGTTCAGCGTTCCTGGTTCATATGTATCTGTGCTGTAGAGTCTGCCGTCCTCCACGCCGCCTTCAAGC
Organism: uncultured Ruminococcus sp.; assembly: GCA_900553885.1. GTDB lineage: Bacteria > Bacillota > Clostridia > Lachnospirales > Lachnospiraceae > Mediterraneibacter. Next base: position 38,137 of record USFD01000016.1, on the reverse strand, counting down.
ATCTCCAGCATCTGATCCCGCACTTCCGATGTGTCTCCAAACCGCGCGTTCCTTTCTTTTCCCTGCATCGGAACAGCCTGTCTGTAATCCCGCAGCATGGCCCGCGCACACCTGTAATGGTCTTTTCTGCAGAATTTCAAAGCACAGTATATAATCAGTTCTTCCGGATCATAGTAATTAAATCCCGCTCTTCTGACCGCCTTCTGCAGAAGCTGCTCCACGTCATCCGCCGGGAGCCCCAGGCCCAGCCCCAGTTCAAACACACGGCTGCTGGCAGCTCTCTCAAAACTATCCCATTCTCTGCTCCACTCGGTCGTAAGCATATCTCTGACATGAGCCTTCGCGCACTTTTCTTCCGGCATGCCGTTTTTCTTAAAAGCATCCGCCACCCGGTCTGTCAGATCTGAAATCATCTGGTCATACCGGATTTCCCGGTTTTCTCCTTTCTCCCACACATACAGAAGGTAATTTACAAGATACTGATACAGCGGAACCGGTTCCAGCTTTCCAAGAACTTCATTGGTGGATCCGGCCGAAGCAAGTTCCTCCCATTCAAGCCGCTTCCCGGCAAGCTGTTCATACCAGGCTTTTCTCTGCTCGTCAATCTTTTCAGTATATCCGGAAAATACGCGATGGTCTGTCATCTGTTTCTCCTCACTTTCTCCTTCAAAATTTATTATATCTGTTTCTGTACTTTTTCTTTTTTCAATGAAAGCCGCTACAGAAGCTCGTATGTCTTATCAAACTCATCACGGGCCACAAAATTAAACTCTGCGTCACGGATCTCCCCGTTTTCGTCCCTCTCTATACTGTAAAATACAATCACCGCATCTTTTCCCGCCGACAGGTCTGCGCCCCACAGAGGAGCCTGAAAATACTTTTCCGGGTCGTCCTCATGGAATGTGAGCTGTTTATGCTCTATAAGAAACTTTATCTCCGGGCACATGTCGTCCCCGGCCATCCAGACCGGAAAAACCTTTGACTTCTGTTCATAAAATTCCCGGGCCAGATGTCTGTGGTTTTTTTCAAAAAATTCCGCGCTGTTGGGATAGGGTTTCCCGGAAGAATCCAGCTTGATGTAGTCCCCTGTATGCGCGATCTCTCCGGCCCCGTCTTTTGCCTCCTGGGAAAACACCTCAAAACTGCCGTCGCCCTTAACTTTAATTTCTCCTTCTGCCGTCAGTTCTTCCACCATATCACTCTCTTCCCCGAGTCTGTATGCCTGTACAACTGTGGCTTTCTTTTTCGCTTTCCGCATAGTCCCCTCCTGGTGCAGATGCACATTTCTTCAAACCAAATTCATACATTTCGATTATACAACAGATACCTGTATTTTGCTATCATCTGCCGAAACTGCTTTTCAGACAGAAAAAGGCGGAAGCGTCCTCTTCCGGATAGAAACACTTCCGCCGTCTTTTCATAGATTTACATTTTTATCATAAAATCCTGCAGCGACATCATGCCTTTTGACAGCATCAGAAATCTGTCGTTCTGCTCGTCTACCATCCGATGAGCCAGCCCCATCATCGCGGCAATCCAGTATCCGTCCACTTCACATCCCATAAAGCATGATGCTGAATTGAAAATAATCCTTCCATCCTGCAGATTGCAGAAAAATTTACCCTCATACAGACCGTAGCCGGCATTACATGCTGCAATCACTCCGTCGATCCGTCTGTCTTCCGGAAATGTTACCGGAAGAAACGAGAAACAGCGCACAGCCTGCAGTTCCGGATCAACAATCATATGAAACGTCATCGGTATGTCTTCTCCTGTCACCGTATATGTCACTGTAAGCTCGTTGTCGTTTTTCTCATATTTCCACTTCATATCATCCAGTGTCGTCAGCAGTATATGATATACACTTAATGCTTTCTCATATTTTTTTGATTCATCCATCTCTTTTCCTCCCGGTAATCATGAATTGACAGCGGCCAGAAACTGTTCTGCCGAAATCAGGCCATTATTGAGCATCACAAACTTGTCGTTGTAATCATCAATAAACTTCAGCGAAAACTGCAGGAGAAAACGGCACAGTTCTTCACTCACTCTGCATCCGACGAAGCACTGGGTAACTTTGAAGAAAACTCTTCCACTTTCAAAATCCAGATCAAAGGCGCCAAGTTTCTTGTCTTTATTGAATTCATTAATAACAAGCGCGGCGTCAATCCTTTTTTCTTCCTTCATAGTCACCGGCATCTCGGACATCAGGAAAAGACGTCCGATATCCGGGTTGAATTTCAGGATAATATCCATTGGAATATCCTCTCCGGCCGCTCCGGCCGTTATCCCCAGGCTATTCCTGTCTCCCCTGTACTTCCATCCGATATGGTCCAGAAAACCGCAGAAAGTATCAAAAGTCTGTTCCGCTTCCTTTTGGTATGTTGCCATCCTTTCAACCTCCTTTTTCTGTTTTTATTGATTTATTCTGATTTCCCTGAACTTTCAAAGATCTGCCTGATGCGGTTTCCGTCAATGTGATTCTCTTTCATGAGTACTTCCGCAAGTGTATCCAGGAGCTCCCTGTTTTCCCGGATAACGGCTTCCGCATTCTTTAATTCCGCCGCAAGGATCTTATTTATTTTTTTCCGTATCGTTTCGTTCATACCGGACGCGCCGAGCTCTTCTCTTCCGATGACGCACATCCCTGCCTCCTCGTCCATGCCGCAGGAGCAGATCATATACTTTGCCAGACCGGTCGCGGTCTGAAGATCCCCGCTGGCGCCGGTCGTGATGCCTTCCTCCTCCCCGTAGCAGACGATTTCCGCGGCTCTCCCGGCAAGGGCGGTCCGGATCCGCCCCAGCAGTTCCGCTTTCGTATACACGCCTTTGTCTTCCGAGCTCTCCTGCTGCATGTATCCGCCGTGATCCGCCCTGGCCACGATTGTAAGATAAGCCGGTGTTTCTCCGTTCTTCCAGCACAGCAGCGCGTGTCCCGCTTCATGACGGGCCGTGCGCTCAAGCTGCCGCGGATCCCATTTCTTTTCTCTGCCGCTATTGTATGTCTCAAAAGCTTCTTCCAGTATTTCATCTGTAACACAGTCCGACTGGCATCTCACCGCGCTTCTCTGGCTCAGCTCAAGGACAGAATCCAGCAGCGCCAGGCTCATCCCCGTACTTCTGGAAACGATGTTATCAATCTTCTCCCGGCTGACGGAAAAGGCCGACCCCGAACAACATTTCATCTCCAGGAACTGTCTGCGCTCATCGCTGTTTGGCAGTTCTACCTTTATCCTGCGGTCAAATCTTCTTACAAGCGCCCCATCGAGGCAGGCAGATCCGTTTCCTGTTACGTCAAAATTGGTGGCCGCAAGCACAAAGACTGACGCCGCCTCGACATTGCGGAATCCGTCCATTTCCGTCAGCAGGGCATTGAGAACTTCGCTGCCGATATTCTGTGAACGGTCACTGGTTCTCGGCTTTCCAATGGCATCAATTTCATCAATAAAGAGGATGGCCGGCGCGTATTTTCTTGCCGTGCGGAACAGATCGTGAACCGCCTCCGGGCCTTCCCCTACATATTTCTTGAGGAACTGGCCTCCCTCTGCCGTAATGAAGGTCATGTCCGCTTCAGCCGCCATCGCCTTGGCAAGCATAGTCTTTCCGGTTCCCGGCGGTCCGTAGAGAAGCACTCCTTTCGGCGGCCTGAGTCCTTTCTTCACATATTTCCGCGGATGCTTCAGGTAGTCTGCGAAGAATTTCAGTTCTTCCTTTACATCCTCCGCGCCGATAACCTGATCAAAAGTAAGATCCGGTTTTGACACATCTGCCAGCACCTTCTTCCTGTCATCCGCGTCAAGGGCATAGCCCAGGCTGAAATTAATAAAGCTGATTTCCGCCGTTTCTCCGTCGTCCAGAATCTGCTGGGCGCTGTCAAAACTGAGTACTTTATTATATCTGGCAAGAGTGTCCATACTTTCCTGCTGATGAAGTCTTTCACATACTTCCGCTATCTTCTCTGCCAGTTTCCCTTTTTCTGAGATGCATATGCCCCTGGCTCCTGTTCTCATAAAGGAAACTTTTTCTTCCTCGCTCAGCACAGTTTCGCCTGTCTGCAGGATATAGACCGGGACAGACATCTGTGATGTACATATGTAACGGTAAAATTCCATATACGGGGAAGAAATATCTTCAATATTCAGATATTTTTTCCCCGCGCTTCCGCCTTCGACAGCCGGTTCAATAAAGACTGCGGCAATATCTTCCTGTTTCAGGATTTTTCCGGCCTCTTCAGGTTCGCAGGCGGCATGAAGCACACATTTATCAGACCGGACTGCTTCTCCCTGCAGCGTCTTTTCAGGAGCGAACACAAGGATATCCTTCTGCCTTTTTGGATAAAACAGCTCTGTAATTTCCGGATCGCTCTCAGAGAGATTAACCGACAGCCGGATTTTTTTCAGTCTGTCAATCTGATAAGAGCTGCTTTCGGACGCCATCAGACGGAAAAGTTCAAACAGTTCCGCGTTGAGGAATGTCTCTGCCCTTCCCGTTATCATTCTTGCGTCCGCGTTGCCGCCTTCCGAGAAAAGAAGGGCTGTAGCCATGTCTTTATCAAGCCCGATCTCCAGCCCGAATGCCATGCTTACCGCCGCGGCGCTTTCTCTGAGTTTTCTCTGCGCGATGCCTCGTAAAATATGTGCTTCCATATGGTTGAACATTACTACGTTTCCCGCGGCGAAACGGGAACAGATGGCGGCAGGAAAGGCCGGCATCCTTGTCCTCGGGCTGACGTCCTCCTGCAGAGCCCGGATAATCGTCTTACGGGGAATCCCGGAGAGATTTTTCTCACGGCTTCCCTCATAAAGCCTGCGGCCCGCGTTTGTTGTCAGTATGATTACTGCGTCCCGGAAGGACACTTCTTTATTCATAAAATTATCCCGGAGTCTTCCGGCGTCTAGGATCTGCAGGAAAAGATGGATAATATCAATGTGCGCTTTTTCGATCTCGTCAAACAGAAGCAGACATTTCGGATTGTCATATACAAAAGATGTGACATTCCCCGCCTTGGCTCCCCTGAATGTCGGATCCGCGCCGCTGAATTCAGTCACCGCTCCGCTGTCCGTATACTCACTCATATCAAACCGGCAGAAAGGAAGCCGCAGCACCTCTGCGGCGCTTTCTGCCAGAAATGTCTTCCCAACTCCCGGCGGGCCGGCAAATAAAAATGTGGCTCCCGGCTTTGTACGGCACGGATCAGACCGGAGCATAATCTGAGACTGGAAATATCCTGAAACAAACGTACTCACCGCATGCTCCTGCCCCAGAACCCGGTCGGAAAGAACAGACTGCATTTCTTTCACCTGACCGGTCAGATCTTTCAGGAATTTCGCCTCTTTAAACGTGGAATCCTGCTCTTTTTTCCCACTTTCGCTATCCGGATCTCTCCCCTTGTCCGCACTCCACAGCAGATCCATATCATCCACATCCCAGGGAAGCTCATCATCGATATCAGCTTCTTCCCAGTTCTGAAGGGCGTCACGGATAATCTGAGACGGTTCATTCAGAATCGCCTGGAGAATTCTGTCCGCTGTCAGGCTTGCAGCATTTTCTTTTTCCGCCTGCAACTGCGCGTTCATCAGCAGTTTGCTGTACATAACGCCATCCATGTAGGAACTCTCCTGCTTTTTCAGGTTTTCAAGAATCCTGATGCATGTGTCGTTGTCAATCCCGTTTCCTTCAAACAGTTCCTTCACCCTGCGTATCTCGTCTTTTTCAATTCCCGGCTTCTCCGCGGTTCTGTCTCCATAAAGCACGCACGCTTCAAAACATTCGAAAAGCACGTATTCAGCAGTTGTCCTTCTGCCATCCCGCTTCGCGTGTTCCTTCGCGTTTTCAAGAATGTACTCCAAAAGGCTGCTCTTTGCTATTTCACTCATCTTATGTCCTCCCTGACAATTCTGATTTATTTTGTACGGGCATGATCCTCTCTGAATTTCATGCTGCCCTCATGCAGGCAACTGCTTTTACTGCAAAGTCGCCATATTCCGCTGAATTAGTCGTTTCGTTTCACGAAGAAACGGCATCCTGTTTTCCAGAGCGTCACAGAAACTCAATGCCGCATTGTAATACCTGCGTGCGGAAACATAGTCACCCGTGTCCGCATACTCATTTCCCATATTGCAGTATACATCCGCCATAACAGACATGGCCATATCTGATACCCGGCCCGTTTTCTGTGCTTCAGCATAGACCCCCGACGCTTCATTGTGGCAGTTCCACGCTTCAGACAGTCTCTTCTGGTTATAGTACAGATTTCCCAGTGAATTTAATGCTTTGAGGAGCCCTGTTGTCGCCTGTGCTTTATCGACTCCGGGCACATTCATACAGCCCCGGAAATTCTGCACGGCGTCCTTAAATATTTTCTCCGCTTCAATCACATTTTTGCTTCGCATCTGGATAAGCCCCAGTCCGTATCCCGCTGCCGCGGCTTTCAGAATATATTTCTGGTCCATTTGTGCTGCTTCCGTATAGCAGGCAAGAGCCATCGTAAGCGCCGGCATGGCTCTGAGCATATCGTTTTTCTCATTATAGATATTGGCGAGACTGTCGTAGGTTTCGCCGGCTGCTCCGATACACTGCGCGCGCTCTGTCGGATCGCTCAGTTTCTTTTCATAGACCTGTGTCAGATATCCGAAAATCTGCTCCGCATAGTCCAGTCGCCGGTTTATTTTAAAAAACATTCCCACATTATATGTCAGAACGCACCACCGGTAAGAAAAAGAAAGCTCACCGGATGAAATGTACTGAAAGTACGCCTGCTGAAATCTCTGTCCATCCCGGTCCTGGGGATAACTTCTGATAATTTCCTGGATGTATGCTGCCAGAAATCTTTCCATAGTTTCCATTTTCCTGTCCTCCTGATTCCAAGTTTGTTTATATTTGCACTGCATCTGTTTGCCTTATGAAACTATTATACCCCATCCGTCACCAGTTTCCCAGCATTTTCCCTGCACCTTAACGCGGTAAATATTCCGGCCATTCCCGCCGCGGCCGCCGCGAATACAGCTGCCTGTGCCAGCGCGCTTCCGATTCCCCCGGCTGCGATCAGCAGAATGCACGATACAGAGAGAAATATAACCGCGGCTTTTAAATTTTCAGCGGCAATGATCAGCACTGCAGCCGCGATCACAAACGCGGCAATCATGGCAATAATTCTGCCTACGTCGCTGTCCGCGTCAAAAAGAGCGGAAATCTTATCGCCGAACAGGCCGTTTTCCAGGAAACCAAAAGAATCAAAACTTTCACTTATAAATATATTTACTGATTTACCCATAGTAAACTCTCCTTTCTTGGAAACAACCGTCGTTATTTGATAATCCGTTTATAACACAGGGGGAAAAACTTATTTTTTTCAAGACAGGGGGCGGCAGGATCCGGCACAGGATACCCGGCTACCCGGGCATTAAAAAAGAAGCAGTCCCGCAGGCCGGGAATGCTTCCTGTTTATAGTTTGGGTTCTTTATTTACTTAGTCTCTTCCAGCTTTCCCCGCAGACACGCCAGCGCAATCGCACTCAATGTAAATCCGTCCGCCAGATCCCCCGCTTCGATCATTTCTCTGACCTCTTTGCGGGATACCATTCTGTACTCTTTGACCGCTTCCTTTTCATCCTGCTTTTCCAGGCGGTCCTCTGACGAAAATCTGGCAAGATAAACGGAGACCTGATCCGCGCTCATTCCGGAATCCGGGCAGATCTTTCCCAGATATTCCAGTTCGGCTCCTGTGATTCCCGTTTCTTCCCGCAGTTCCTTCTCCGCATTTTGTGCCGCTGTGATTCCGTATTCCCCGAATCCTCTCGGGATCTCCCACATCCATTTTCTCAGGCTGTGCCGGAAATGCCGGAGAAGCAGGATCTTCCCGTTCAGCACCGGCAGCACAGCCACAGCGCTTTCCGGTCTGCGGGGAAGAATACGGATATACGTTCCCCGGCTCCTATCCGGGAAAATCACGGCGTCTCTTACCAGCCTGATATACTCATCTTCATAGACAATTCCGGCCTCCCGGTGCAGTTTTTCTTCCACTGCTCTGATTTCATCCGGATCAGTAAGGATATGGACTTCCCCTGTCTCTTTGCTGTTCCGGAACAGTTCCGGTTCTGTCTCCATCAGTGTTATGTAATCCTGATTCATATCCTTCCTCCTCTCTTCAGTCTGCCTCTGAGTCCTTCATATACAGCGCTTCCGGTCTCATTCGTCCATCCCTCAAACAGCCGTATTTCTGTGAGAAACGCATTCTCCCGGTCGGTTTGGGGGATCTCTCCGCATATGTAGTCAATAGTAAGAACCTGTCTGCGGTTTGCCGGCGCCACTTCATTCTCTGTAACACAGGGATCTGACTGATCCTGGCGATAGACTGCCCGGATCTCTTTTGTTCCTATGCGGAAAATTATGGTAACCGCGCCCTTTTCTTCCTTCCAGACCAGGCCGGGCAGTGTACGGCGTACAGCTTCCATCCACTTCCGGTATTCTTCCCACACGGCACGGATATAGCTGAAGTCAATGTCCCACTGCTTTGCCCTGCTGTCCGCGTCTTCCACCAGACGGATATATCTCTGCCACCGGGGAAGCTGTCTTGCGGCTTCCGCCTGATCCAGCGTCAGATCAGGATTTTCGATCATTGGAACAGGCCCGAGAAACAGCTCCGGATGAAAGGAACCAACTGCATAAACCAGTTCTTCCACGGATACTTTTCTTCCCCCGGAAGCTGATGCCAGCTCATCCGCAAACACCGGATTCACCTGTACATCCCCGGGCATCAGTGGTCTGATCCCGTATGCTTCCGCAAAATTCAGATTGTACCGCATGTCAATCATCTGTTTCAGTTCCCGGGCGAAGGGCTTTCTTCCGCTGATACAGCAGTCTACAACCTTTGTTCCCTTCTCAATGATATGATCTGTGTAAAACTGGCTGCGGCTGTAGCCTCTTCCTGTTTCTTCCCTGGTACGGATCGCTTTTTTCTGGATCAGCTTCCACTTTTTCTTCAGCTGTTCCGCCTTTTCTCCCGGCAGAGAAAGGGCGCGGATCATTTCTTCCATTCTGTATTTATTTTCCGCCGTTGTTACACAGTAATTATGAAACGGAAAGCCCATCCGTCTGTCCGTCTCCATCTCGTTATTTTCCTCATTATCCCAGTCCATCCTGAGACAGTATGTCACATGCTCCGCACACAAATGCTTCCAGGCCTCCCAGTCTGTATTTCCATAGGCTGTCTCCTCGCAGGGCATCTGTTCCCTGTACAGAACAAGAAGGATCGAACCGTTTTCCAGCAGGCGGCAGAACGCATCATATTCTTTTGTTCCGGCCGCTTTGTACCAGTGTATGAATACTGTACTGTTCTGAAGGAATGCCCGGTTTACAAGAAGCTGCCGGGCATGGAGAAGACCTCTGCAGATCTCCTGCCTCTGGATTTTCTCCCGCGCCTCTTCCAGCCCGTCCGCCGAAAATCCGTACTTCCGGAAATTTCTGTCTTCATAGAAAGATACCGGACACCACTGGTTATCCATGACAAAGGGATACACCGCGTGGGGAGAGATCTCCCCGGGGCTCACCTGATAATAGCGGATCATTTTCCCTTCACTTTCCTTTTCCGCCAGCTTAGGGGCCGCATACCGGTAAATATAATCCGTTGTCTCTTCCGGGCGGAATTCCATTTCTTCTGTTCCCGTATCTCCGGAGGCCGCGCCTGCTGTTTCTTCTCCCCCGGGCCGCCACTGTGGCAGTCCCATTTCTTTTCTTCGGCAGTTGTCAACGACCTCCTGAGGCCAGCACCCTGCATATACAAGCCGGCGGACAAACCGCTCGGTAACTCCGCCGTACAGCCACAGTCCGATATTCTGGTTTTCCATCAGAAACGGGCGGACCTTCTCCGGAAAGTCCGCTGCGGGAATCCGGTTGAGAAAAACCGGCAGGATCACGTAAGACGGATCTGCCTTATGTTTCTCCACTGCCATTTCAAGCTCCCGCATAACTTCCCTTCTGTCCGCTGCTCCGAAGCCGAGAAAAATGAGAAAGGCCCTGCTTGCCTGAAGTCTCTCGTCAATAACTGACCTCCAGCTCTTTCCCGCGTCAATCCCTTCTCCCATCTGATCGTACCAGAGCCGGAATCCCCGGACAGACAGGATCCGCAGAATTCCTTCCACCGTCCGGATATCCGTGCGTGAATAGCTCACAAAAACAAACGGCTCCGTGCCTTTATAAATACTTATCTCTGTTCCTCTGATCTGCATCTCTCCCCGTCCTTCCAAAACCGGCAGTCTTCTTACGGACGCCGGTTTTTCTTCTTCTTTTCTCCGTCTGCAGAAGACGGAGGGTTTCAGTCAGCTCTATGTCAAATATATCATACTCCCCCGGAAAGTAAAACAAGCGAATTGTTTTAAAGCCGGAATGTGGATATAATAAAAGAGTATCTGCAGCGGACGCAGCAAAATCGTTCTGTCTGCATCCGGATCATAGCGAAAGGAAGTCGATACTGTGAAAAATATTTTATTAGTTGTAGATATTCAGAATGGATTTATATCAAATGAAATGACCAGGACGGTCCTCAGCCGGATTGAACACCTGCTGCAGGCAGGGGTATTCGACGCTGTAATCGCCACAAAATACAGAAATTATCCCGGCAGCCCCATCAGCAGACTGATGGGATGGGATCTTCTGACTACGGACGAGGAACAGGAACTGGCAGGCTCTGTTAAAGCTTACGCAGACCGGGTGGTGGAAAAATCCCATTATTCCGCCGTCAATGACAACCTGATCCAGGCACTGACGGAATTGAATGAAGGAGCGCTTCCGGAATATCTCTTTGTCGCCGGCGTGGATACGGAATGCTGTGTCCTCTCCAGCGCCCTGGATCTGTTTGAAAAAGGAATCCGCCCCATTGTTCTGAGCGCTTACTGCGGTTCCTCCGGCGGGGAGAGATGCCATCATGCCGGCGCCGTAACCCTGCGCCGCCTGATCGGGGAAAACAACCTCAGCTGCAGGGAGATCCGGAGCAGAAGTGATATCGAAGATATGGTTAAGGAAATTCACTGCTCCACGAAGCCCGTCATTCCGTCCTCTGAAACAAAGGAGGAAAAACTGGTGCATATACTGACAGAACGTGGGATGCATATTGCTTTTGCAGAATCCTGCACCGGAGGCCTTGCCGCGGCGCGGCTGATTAATGTTGCCTCGGCCTCCGGCGTTATCGACGGCTCTATCGTAACTTATGCCAATGAAATAAAAACAAAATACGTCCATGTCCCGGAAGAAATGATCCGTGACTATGGTGTGGTCAGCGAGGAAGTGGCCTCTGCCATGGCCCGGGGGATCGCCCGGGAAATGAACAGCGAGACGGGCGTGGGCATTTCCGGCATCGCAGGACCAGGCGGCGCTACCCCCGGGAAACCGGTGGGTATGGTATGCTTCGGATTTGTAATCGGAGACGAAGTCTGGAGCCGCACCCAGTATTTCGGCAATATCGGGCGAAATGAAGTGCGCCATGCTTCGGTAGAATTTGTCTATGACGAGCTGCTTGCCCATCTGATGAAGCAATAAAACAGAAGAAAATACAGTCTGCCGGCAGTTTCCCGCCGGCAGACTGTATTTTCTTCTCTGTGTCATTTACAGACAGTACAGATGCAATACTGCTCTGTCAGTCATAATAATAGGACCATGCAGTGTCAGACGTTTTTCTTACCGTTTCCGTATAAAACGGATCGTTCTGCAGAATCCGGTCAAATTCTTTCCGGTAAGGCTTTATGGACTCTCCGGAATAATACCCGGAATAGGCCATATAATGATAGTTATTATTGGAATCTATTGTAATAGAAATCGTTCCGTCCTCTCCGGCATGAATGGTAATATTCATATAATCGATTTTGCCTGCCGCCAGCCCGCATGCGCCGTATATTTTCTGAATTGCTTCATTTGCTTTTTCCGGAAAAGCTTCATCTGCTTCCAGTTTCAGTTCTACATTGACCGCATCATTGTATCCTGCGTAATATCCGTTCACTTCTGCGTCCGGCCAGACGGACTGGATTGCCTCCCGCTCATTTTCCACCACATTCTCCGTAATCGATTTTACACCAAAGTCCTCATTGTTCTCTCCGTCTATTCTGTAATTTTTCAGAGAATGGTATGTATATCCGGATGACATTCTGCGTGTCTGCGCCAGCTCTTTCAGCAGATCCAGGAGATAGAGATCATCTTCACCGATTGTGTCCAGTCCCAGATAACGCAGGTTATCAAATGTAATCCTTGTTCCATCAACATCTTTGCTGACATCTGCTTCCGCCAGTCTGTAATTGGAGTTACTCATCAGATACAGCGTATGGTTTTCCGAGGCAGTGATCTCATCTATCTTTGTGTCATAATCCTCCATATTCCATTCATTCATAAAATCCTCGGTCGGTATCAGAGAAAACTGGTATGTCCCGTCATCCTTTTTCTCATACTCCAGATCTTCAACATAATACGCATCCAGTACATCATAATACGTCCCCTCCACACTTAGTCCGAAAGAGGAGAAAAGCATACCTATAATATCCTCCCCGAGATGCTCCGTCCCTGTTCTGATTGTCAGATCAAACTTATACTCCGGATCTGCAGTTCTGCCGATGGCGTAGGGCATATCCAGTGCATCCAGCCGCCTCCTGAGGCTTGCCATGTAGTCCTGCATTTCTCCCGCAGCGATTTCCTCTTCACTGCACCGGAACTGCATCGTTACATATGGCTGTTCAATCTCCCATATATCGCGCTGATTCACTCCCGGATTTTCCGTCCCGGACAGAGTGTCCCAGTCAACCGGCAGCAGACAGTTGAAGCGGAATGAACTGGCAAAGGGCTCATGCTGAAAAACAAACTCCAGCAGTCTGGAAAAATTCTCTTCCTGATAATTATCAACAAGGTAAAAGGTGTCCGGAGTATCAGACGTAAGCATCCAGTAACCATAAGCATTGTCGATTCCCACTTCCTCCACGTCCTGTGACAGCCGGTATATCTCCTGCTCGCCATACTGTTCCCGCATTTTCCTGCTTACGTCATCAGAGAATGTAATCTCAAGATACCGGTACTCATCCGCATCCTCAAGTCCATATAATTCTTTATCAATCCGGCTGATCTGAATTTCCTCCCCGGTTCCTGTCTTCTGCTCCAGGCTTATAATATCATCCGGACTTATATCAACGTACTCCTCATCCTCCGCCGTCTGTTCTTCCGTCTGTTCCTCCGTTTTCTCTCCGCCGAACCCGTCTGTTACACTTAACTTCCCGGGCCGGGTTACATAGCTTTTCAGAACTGTCTCCGGGTTTATTTCATGAAATACTTCCTCCGGTATGACTACATGAATCGTATCATCTCTCACCGTATATTCATAATCCATACCGTCTGCAAGTATATCGAACCGCTGCTTTAATACATCCTGAGCGTCATAGTATTCTGACGCGCTCATATCGTCTCCCGGATATATCATGATATCAACATCCTCAGATGCGGCCTCCAGCTGCTGTTCCTGGTGTCTCTTCGGGAAATACAGAGCCGCCGCCACAGCCAGTATCACTGCGACTGTCAGTACCCCAAGACCGATCAGGAACTTTTTTCTTCTTTTTATTTTTGCTCTGATATCAAAATGGGGTTTCCTTTTTTGCAGTTTCTTCCTCACAGCGCCGAACAGTGCCGGACGGCTCTGAAGCAGTGTGGTCATCTTATCGATAACCGCGTCAAAGTAGTCCTTGCTGTCCTGAATCCCGTTAAAGTCCGGCAGTTCCTCCAGCCCTTCCGGCATATCCTGGGGCCACTCAAACCCCTTCATCATAACCGGAATAATATTTTTCCGCTCCTGTAGCGCATGAGCCAGTTCCAGGAACAGCCAGTCGCCTTCATTGCGGCAGCGTTCCAGAGAGCCCGGCGGGAGGATAACAACCACATCCTGGCACTCGTCAATCACGGAAAAAAGCTTTTCATTGAATTTCCCCGACCGCAGAGATTCAATATCAAGAAAAACACTATATCCCCGGTCTGTAAGCCGGTCGTAGATCAGCTGCGCAAGAGTATCTCCCCCATCGCGCCGGTAGCTGATGAAAATATCATACTTTATTGCTTTCATAGCTCTCTTTCCTCTCAGAATCCTTGAATATAACATTGATAATTATACCCTGAATCAGAGGAAATGACAATCTGCCGGCGGGAAATGCCCGCCGGCAGATCTGTCAGCTCCGATACTCCGGTTCTTATAAATACGGCTTCTACTCTGCCAGCATGGTTTTCGCAATCTCAATAAACTGTCTGTATCTCGGGCTCTGTGTCTGCCGGTACAGCATTTCCGATATGGAGCACATCTGTTCTAAATATTGCCTGCTTACACCAGGTTCTGTCATTGGATGACAGGCCACATGGTACAGGCCTATAATCTGGTCCGTATAGCTCTGAATACTTTTCTGTTTCTCTGCAAGTTCCGACTGGATTATCAGACTCCTGTTATATAACTCCCAGGCCAGCTTCAGATCCTCCTGTCCTCCCTGCTTTTCACATATCTCCGCCATTTTGGTCCAGCTCACACTCAGATCCCTCAGGCTCTCTTCTGTTCCCAGCTTTTCCGCAAGCATTTCGGCAAGCTGAACACTCTTTTCGTACATCTGCCGGGCTTTCTGAAAATTCGCCGCTCCGCCTGTTTTCCCGCACATGTCACCCATTAACGAATAGCTCATAAGCAGCTCCCGCTGACTTTCTGCATTTTTCTGATTCTCTGCCAGCATCTGTCGGATTTCCAGGCTTTTTTCATACATCACATACGCTTTCTGAAGATCCTCTGCTCTTCCTGATTTTTCATATGCGCCTCCCATTCTCATATAACTGAAGCTCAGTTCTTTGAGATATTCTGCTGTTCCCGGCTCCCTTGCCAGAAACTCCGCTATACGGAGGCCGTTCTCATACATTTCATATGCCCTGCGGAAATTTTCCGCTCCTCCCCTCTTTTCACAGATTTCCCCGACTTTATTGTAACTGATGCTCAGAAGACGCCAGCCCCGTGCTGTCTTCACTCTTGCAGCCAGAGGTTCTGCTATATGAAGCGCTTTCTCATACATCTCCTGTGCTGTCTGAAATTCCTTCTCACCGCCCAGATTCGAGTACACATCTCCCATTCTGTGAAAACTTATAACCAGATCCTCCAGGCTCTCTGCGGTTCCCTGCTTTTCAGCCAGAGCTTCTGCTATACGAAGCCCCTTTTCATACATCTCATATGCTTTCCGGAAGTTCTGCTCACCGCCCAGTTTCTGGCAGACTCTGCCCACGTTGTTATAACTTATGCTCAGCTCGCGCTTTCTTTCTTCCGAAGGATCTTTTTCTGCCGTAAATTCCGCTATCCGAAGGCTCCTCTCGTATATTTCAAGGGCCTTCTGTAAATTTTCCGCTCCGCCCAGTTCTACATATACCTGGGCAATATTGTCATAACTGACACCCAAATTACACAGGCTGATTACATCCCGCTTCGTTTCCCGGTTCTCCTGCTGCCGTCGGAGGGCTTTTTCGTATACCTCGCACAGTTCCCGGCCGTCAGAGCAGCCTGTACCAGAGATATCGTTTATGGTCTTTTTGTATACCTCGTACAGCTCCTGATAATTTCCTCCGATCTCATTATTCCATTTCTTTTTCAAACCGGGCAGACTGCCGGGATCCGCACTGTCATTCTGCATTTCTGCCTGGATATAAGCCAGATCCGCAGCCGCGGAAAATACTTTCAGCTGAATCTCCAGCTCCTTCCGGGAATTACTGAAATTCTCTTTCACATCAAAAATAAGAAACGCTGTAAATTTACGATCCGCCTGAAGTTCTTCCCCCCGCCTGACTGCCCCGCACAGCCATTCTCCGCCGTCCTGCAGAGATATCTCGTATGCAGTTTTTGCCGCCGGACCTATGATATTCTTCTGGTATTCATATTCACTGACATATCTTATAAAATACTCTTTGTCGTCCGCCCCATAACAGTGATACGCGGTCTCGCCCACACGCATCTCATCCCGGACATCCAGCTTCTTTAAATATTCCAGAATTTCCCGGTGCAGTTTTTTCGCGTCCGCGCTGTGTTTCCGGAAGCCTTCCCGGATACTCCTGTGGGTAAAGTCCCATCTTCCGTCGTCTCTTAACAGGAAAAAGCTCTTCATATACCGGATAAAGAGGGTGAAATCCAGACTGTTCCATTTAAGTCCCCTGGCAGTCAGTATTCCTTCCAGATCTTTCTCTCTCAGGCCGTATCTGGATAACGCGATATACTGTGCCGCCATCTCTGCCAGGTATCCTCCCAGCTTCCCGGATGCCGCGTGTACGATATCCATGCACAGTTCATCCAGGTTCTCCGGCAGACTGTCCACCACTTCCAGCTGCCGCGCCGTAATCGCATCGATTCCGTCGCCCTGCTCCACAATTTTTTCGAAATCACTTTTATCCATCATCACCAGCCGCTGCACAGTCAGACTCAGATACAGCGGACTGGCCGCTCCCTTCTTCCCCACAATTCTGTCGATTACGGGTTCCGACAGTTCTCTTCTCAGGAAGGAAAGGATTCCTTTCACAACTTCTCTTTTATCCGTCTCCTCCAGCGGAAGCACCGTCTCCGTCTCTTCCGGCCCGCTGTAATATTCAGGATGGAATGTATCCAGGAAAGAGCACACGGCCTTTACCTTGTCTGACAGATCCGGCGGAATAAAACGAAGCCGTTCTCTTGCTTCATCTGCAGTCAGCTGATCTGCCGCATCCACCAGAATGACCAGTTCCTTTTCTGCTTTTTCCGTATACCATGCGCACAGGTCTTTCATGCGGTCTGTCCAGCGGTCAATCTCTGGCTGACTTCCTTCTGATTTGCCGCTTTCCTCCCTTTCTTCAAAATGCTCCAGGGAAAACCGGTCTTCTATATAACGGACAATATACCTTATTACATCCAGCGTGTTCCGGCAGAACACTGTGCTCCCGCAGAACACCGGCAGGACTTCTTTTCCTGCCTTCCGAAGCTGCAGTGCCAGCTTTGCCATAAGCGTACTCTTTCCGCTTCCAGCAGGCCCTGTCAGGACCAGAAGGTTCTGTCCTCGATTCAGTTTTTCCATATTTTCCTCTATCAGGTTCTCCCGGGCCCGGAACTGCTCTCCTTTCTGCCGCGCATAATCCCACTGGAACCGTCTGTCCTTTTCATAAGGAGAAAGATCCGCATACGCTTTCCAGTCCGTTTCCATCAGCTTTTTCAGATCTTCCGTTACCTGCGCCGCAAACTTCTCCATCCCCTTCAGAACCCCTTTGCCGCTGTCCCAGCTCACCGTATAGGTGTGCAGATTATTCCCTGCCAGTTTCTGAATCCGTGCTTTCAGTTCTGCGAGTTTCTGCGCATGCACCGCATCTTCCTGTCCGTATCCTTCCGGAGCGGGGCCTTCAAACTCCCGGAAATAAAACAGGGTGTGGCCTAACTGGTCTCTGTTACTCAAAGCGCCATATTCGATCTCCAGCGCAGTAACACTTTTCTCCAGATCGACCGGATCCAGCCCTTCTCTGCCTTCTTCTGCTGCCAGCATGGTTTCCGGCTCCGGGATCCAGCCATAGCGTTCTCCCAGTATAACCAGCATATATGGCCTGCACCGGTCTATCTCGTCCAGACATACCGAGAGGACCTTACGGGACCCCTCCTCGCTCTCCAGATCTTCTGTGTTCACGCCCCAGCGGAGATCGCAGAACGACACGCTCTCCCCGTAACCGGCGGCATACTCGTTTAATTCCGGCATAACCCTCTCATGCAGAATGTCCCGTTCCTCATGCATGTCCCGGAATGTACTTGATACAAAGATATTTTTCATGATGCTGCCCTCCCTCATATATCTGGTTTTCATCCGGCAGGAAGCCTGTTCTGCTGCTGATTTCTCATACTGCCGGAATTCATTATAACAGACCGTGATTAAAAATTTTTATTTTATTCCGGATGATCCTGCATGCAGGAACAAACTTATCAGAATAGTCCCGTCACGTCAGAAAATCTGTAATATAAAACAAGGCCTGCCGGTTTTTGCTTCCGCCAGGCCTTCCCTTGCATAAACATATATATTTTCTCTTCAATCAATCCGGATAGGAAAATCTCTTATTTGTCATCAGATCATCCCGATACCTTCTGATATAGTATTTCGCCATATTCAGATTCTGTTCCGAATAGTTACCGCACTGATCCGGCTGGGCTCCGGGAATTTCTCCTTCATATGAAAGAATAAAATCACACATATTTATTACCAGTTCATATACATCCTCCGGATTCAGATCCCCGAACATAACGATATAGCACCCCGTACGGCATCCCATTGGGCCAAAGTAGACGATATCATCTTTCCGGTCCGAATTTCTAAGATATGTTGCTGCCATATGCTCAATAGTATGGAGGGCCGGCATATCAACTACAGGTTCTCTGTTCGGTGCGGTTATTCTCATGTCAAAAGTAGTAATGACACAGTCTCCGCGCCGGTCTCTTCTTGAAACATACAGTCCCGGAAAAAGTTCCAGATGATTAATTGTAAAACTTGCGATTCTTTCCATAATTTTCTGCCTCCGAAATATTCATATATTTTTCCCTCAAAAGTCCCGCTTCTCAGCCTCTGCTGACCATTTCCGCAATTACAGAATCGCCGTTGCCTCGATCTCTATTCTGCATCCGGGTATTGTCAGCCGGCTCACCTCTACAAGCGTGCTCACCGGTCTTGATTTCTCAAGATATTTATTCCTTACCGGCGATACTCTGGAAAAGTCATCCATATCTGTAAGATATATAACGACTCTTATAATATTGCTCAGATCAGCGCCTGCCTCGCCAAGCAGTGCCTCGATCTTATGAAAAATATATTCCGCCTGCTCCGCCACATCATCCGGCGCCACGCAGACTCCATCTTTATCGATCGCCACCTGGCCGGTCAGTACGATAAGCTGTTTATCTCCTATCGGTATGGATAATCCATTTGAATATGCTCCTATGGGAGTTGAAAACATCTCATGATTCAGTTCTTTCTTCACAGCTCTGCCTCCTTATTCTATGCCGGTAAGCGGAACGGATGCCTGAAATCTGTTCCGCGTTCCGTTCTATTTCAGAAAAAGTCATCATCATCTTCATCAATAAAATCATCATCGATTTTATAACGGATCTTATAGCCGATTCCATCCGCCTTCGGGACGTGATACATTACGCCCTTATAACTCTCGTCCTGAAGCGGCGCCAGCCTCTTCTCCTCCTGGATATCCAGATACACAGGATAACAGTTGCTTGGGCCTTCCTGATATAATGTATCTACCATATCCATAGATGACGCGCCGATTGTATATGGTTCAAATACAGCAAACTCCAGTTCACCGACTCCTCTGGCATAACGGGTCAGTGAGATGCTCTGCGTCAGGTCTCCTTTGAAGTATGCATCCGGTTCATTAGGCCAGTCCAGGCGATAAAAAATCGAAATACTCTCTCCCGGTTTCAGCGGTTTCGGGAAATAGATTTTAAACAACTGATCAAAATTCGGCTGGATATCCGTAGCGGATTCCACTCGTAATTTCTGTCCCTTGATATCTCCCAGCCTTGCTCTGATCCGCATTTTAGAGAACTCAGTTTTGTTTTCACCGGACTCTCTGTGAATAATGAAATGAGTGATAATATCCGATACATTTGTCAGGGTAACAAACCGATAGCTTGACCATCTGGATTTGTAGCTGTCCACAACGTCTATGCGCGTTATTTTATCGTAAAAATGATATTTATCAATTTCTTTCTCTGCCTTCTGCTCCAGACTTCTTGCAAATGCAAACCGCTTCTCCTGGGTCTCTCTTCTGAGCCGGTCATAATTCATTTTCTTTTTATATTCGTCATCTGCAAATTCAATAATCGCATCCTCGCTCATTTTCTTTCCGAGCAGAATACTGATATTTTTTACCAGAACAGAGAAGTATTTTGAAGTCTCAGGGAATGCGTCAATCGACTGGGTCTTATCCAGATAATATTTAAAATCGTCCTTTATATCCGTCGCGTCAATCTTAAAGGGCAAAATGATCTTATTTACTTCAACCGCCCTGTTTATTTCATTCAGAACGTGTCCGGATTCATTGGAGTTCTGTGACACGATCACCAGCAGTATCTTCGCGTTTTCAATTCCTCTGATTATCTCAGCCGCATAATTCAGACCAGGCGTGATGTCTCTGGGAGCAATCCAGCAGCTGATATTATTCTTTTCCAGGACATTACATATGGCATTTGCTATCGTATCATCCTTGGTGGATTTACTTATAAAAACCTCTTTCAAAGCAGCCATCTTCTATCTCTCCTCGATCTCTTCTTCAATCGCCTCGCCCTTGTGCCGTGCATAATTTTCCGCCTTCAAATATGCGATCTTCTCCTGCTCCTTTACATCTTTAAAGTGTACAGAATTTTCCTTTCCCATAATAAATACACTGTCCGCATCCTGAAGGGTTGCCGATATTCCTCCGTCTAAAATTATTTTCTTAAAGGGACGCTTCTCAATTTTTACTCTGCCCACTGAAACAAGCCGTTCATTTTTCCCGTCCGTTATCACAATTCTGTCGCCGGCCTTAACCTCGGACAAATACTTGGTCTTATTATCCCCCATATAGACATACTGGTGAATAGCCCCCGCGTTTACCCGGAACGGCCGGGGAGGATATGTGTCCGTACTCCTTGTCTCTCCCAGCACGCACAGGAAGCCTCTCGCAGTATCGCCTACCAGCACCCCTTCGCTACTGCCAAGCGCATCTACAAAATCCAGTTCTACTCTTGTCCCTTCTCCCATATCTATAATCTGAGCCACTGCGCCGTATGCAAGTTCCATACTATCTCCTCCTTAATAAGACTGCGTTTTCGCATATACAATTGACCGGTTCCGCTATAACAACTTCAAATCCCGCGTCTTCACAGGCCTTAACCAGCCAGTCAAAATCTACAAGATATTCCGTATCTCTCTTAACTACCATCTCGCCTGCTTTTGACTCCTCGCTGAAGGAAACAGAAGCCACTTTTTTCGACAGCGCCAGACCTTCTTCATCTATAGAGTTTAATGAATTCCAGTAAGTTGATGCATATCCTTCCAGAGCCCTTTTTTCATACAGGCGGTCAATATCTCCCGCGCTTGAATCAGGGCCGGGCAGAAAGCTTTCTATGATAAACAGAAAAGATCCCTTTTTCATATTTTTATGACATGTCTCCAGGAATTCCACTTTGCGCTCCAAGGGATCCTCGATATGATGGAAAGAATACAACAGATATATCAGATCTGTATCTGATATCGAATCTTTTACATAATCGCACATGTCTGCTGCTTTAAACTCCAGGTTGTCCAGCCCGGAAAATGTTTTTTTTGCCTGTTCCACTACGTCTTCGCGGATATCTACCCCTGTAAAATGTACCGTTTTAAATTCGGCCGCGAATTTTCCCACTGTAGTTCCCAGTGCAGACCCCAGTTCCAGAACATTCTGTGCATGTGTCAGCCGGATAATTTTCTCTGTTACATCTTGAAGTTTCAGATAGTAAGACGTCTGCCCCAGATACTTTTTGAAATACTCTTCACTGACATAAAAACTGGGGGTTATTTCATAATTTTTCATATGTTCCTCCTGAGTAAGCCTGATATTCTTCTGCTGTACTGCAGCAGAATGTGGTTAAAACATAAATAAATTATACACCTGTTTTACCGTGAAATAAATATCTCCTTAAACAAAGTATCATTTCTGATCTGTCTCCATTCCATAATACACCGTATCAATCCCCGGCCCTCTGTCATCCTTGAGCACCGCCAGCAGCCGGTAGCCCCTGTGCTGAAGTCCCTTCATATGGGCTTCATTCTCCGACCATGTTCTGGTAGAGATACGGGGACAGCCGCATGCTTTTGCTGCTGTTGTCTCCATGCAGTCGTACAGCCCGCTCATAATGTGCTGTCTGCGCAGCTCTTTTTTTACACAGATCGTCGTAATGTACAGAGAAGTGCCGAAATCCCTGAGGGCATCACAGGTGTAATCCTTTTTAAATGTCATAAAGCCTGCTACATTTCCATCCTCATCAAAGGCAAGAATAAATTCCTGACCGATCATCTCATCAAAATAGACTGTCGGTTTCTGCACCGTACCTCCGGTCTGTTCCTCCGCCGGAGCGCCGCCTCTGAGATCCTTCTGCACCGAACTGTTCCGTGCTGACAGCGGCGGCCAGAACTCCTGATCGCATTCACACAGGAGCTCCCATATCTGCTGTTTCTCTTTTTCATCCGTTACCTTGCCCACATACTCAGTCCTCATCCTCTTCTCTCCTTTTCTTTTTCGGTCTCTCCGCAAATATATATAACCGATGGGACGACTTGTCCGGCTCTTCCGCTTTACATATCCGGAAATATTCTGCTTTTATGGCCGCGAATTCTTCGTCCGACACTGCCGGAATATGATAATAAATCAGGCTGGCATTGGCGAAATTATCTACCAGATCCATATTATCCTTCTCATCGGAATAGATGCTTTCCACCCGGATATCCGTAAAGCCTACACCTTCCAGCAGAAGCTTCATCTCCTCTTTTCTGGGATAAAACGCGGGAAAGATCCATTTTCTGTATCTGTCGCCCAGACCGAGATTGTGTATGGCCTGTCTGACCGCTTTATGGAGCCCGGCGTAGGTTCCGTATCCACCCTGATGCACAGCCAGCCTGCCGCCCGGCTCCAGAGCTTCATACAGAAGTCTGTACATCCGCTTTTCATCTGTTATCCAGTGAAGCGTCGCATTGGAAAAGACCAGATCATACATCTCCTTATCCTTCAGATCCAGTGCGTCCATTATGTCGAAATTAATTTCCCCTTCATAGGTTCCTTCCGGAATCGTTTCCAGCAGCTGCCGGTATTTCTCATTTGCTATGTCGATCTGGCTGGCGGCCAGATCAAAGGCTCTTATATACATATCCCGGTTCTTGTTCCACATGTCAATTGTAGTTGCGCCGTTCCCGCAGCCTACGTCCAGCACTCTGGAAAAGCCGCTGAAATCAATAGCATTTACAAGTTTCGCGCCCTGCCGGTACTGGGTCTGGGAAGAACGGTCATAAGACGCTCCGTCATATTCGACCTGACCGGTTTTTTCGGAATCGGCACAGATTACATTTACAATACCAAGTGCGTCCTCCACACGCTCCCCCACTTTGTAGCAGCGGTCCTGCAGCTGCTCATATATTTCCAGCAGCTGTGCTACCCGGTAATAATTATGGCGCACTACCTCATCCTGGGATACGACAAGATAGATCACTTCTTTCCACACTTCATCCAGCTGATACTGTTCCCGGATCGTGTCATTTATGGCAGTCTCCCTGTTTTCCATAACCAGATTGATCTTCCATGTATCCAGGTTATTATTTTTACTGAGCAGGGAATACACCGACGGGAAGGACAGCTGCAGAGCCATCAGCAGGAGCTCCATCATCCGCAGTTCGGCGTGGCGTCTTTCTTCTCCCAGATTCATGGCCGTCATAAGATGCAGCATGTTCAGGAGACGCTTGATCGCCCTGGGATTTTTATTTGTAGCCAGCTGAAATATCTCGATAATCCTGCCTTCATATTTTTCGTAGTCATAGGCTCTTTCGAAATATTCAATCTTTTTCAGCCTGTCCATAACCATTCCCTGAATGTCATATTTTGACATGGGAATCCGGTAGGGCACCTGGATCAGCTTGTCAAAAAAATCCTGTCCGATATTCCGGTTGGCCATATTCTTGCTGCCGTATTTCTGCTCCACGCCAAAGGTTACAACGTCATAATCAATGGCCAGCACAAAAATACATTTTTCAATGTCAAAGAGGTTTTTCAGAGCCTCCAGCAAAGTCACCGCAAGCCGGGGCTCCAGCCGGTCCAGATCATCCACAAATATAAGGAAAGCCCGGTCCGTCACACCATTTGACTTCTGCGCCACCTCTTCTTTTAAAAAGTTCTCAAACTGCTTCTTTATTGTCCGGATCGACGCGAAATCATGTCCGCCGAAAACCTGATCCAGAACTTTTCCTGATGTCTCAAGCTCAATATTGATTGCGGAAAGCATTACGCTCGAGACGCCTTTCAGATATTCCTTGATCTGTTTTTTGCGCTCGTCGCTTTTCTTCTTGGTGTGCAGCTTTTCAAAATGCTCTTCCAGCTGGGAGAACAGACTGGAGAGCAGCTTCTTAACGGCCACATCATATTCATTCTCCAGAAACAGATCCCATGTATTGAGCCAGATGGCATCGTATCGCTCACTTTCCGGAAGTTTCGGAGAGCACAGGCAGTACTCCATCATTTTCATAAACGAGGTTTTTCCGCTTCCCCACTCTCCGTGAAGGGCAATTGTAATGGGTGTATCGCTGCTTTTTATAAAAGAGCACAGACCCTTTACATATTTGCCGATTCCAAATTCGTCCTGTTCCGGTGTTTCCACCGGTATATCCCGTTGTTCCATATATGTAATCCTCCAGCCCTTTACGTCGCTTTTCCGTCTCCGGTTACTCATTCCAGAATACTGTAATCTTACATGTATTCTCATTATACTGGTAGCTGACCCCTCCTGCGTCCTCGCCTTTTACAGTTGTTTCGTAGGCCATTGCCTCCTGCAGAATTGCCTCCAGCTGTGCCATTACCTGATCATATACCTTCGGTTCGGAGAACTGAATATCTGTCCGTTCGGCATTTTCATCAATATCTTTCTCCATAATATCCAGGATTGCATCCTTATCCGGAGACGTCAGATATCTCCCCTCAAGCCTGTAGTATTCCAGGGAAGTATCGGTACACTCCGGAAGCGGGAATGCCGGATCAGGCGTATGGGTGCGCGACAGCATTTCTTCCGGACAGCACAGGTACTCATACGCAGTGGTGTCTACATCCACTCCGTGTCCTTCCTGGTATGTAGGATCGCCCCATGTAGTATCCACATAGTAGTAGTTTCCGCCACAATTTACGATATTCCACGCATGGGACTCGCCTGCCGTTCCTGTCACATAGATACAGTCAACGCCCATCTGATCCAGAAGGTATTTTGTTGCCTTTGCGTATCCGGCACATACCGTTCTCCAGTTACCGAACACACTGTAGATATTCTGGTTTTCGGGCGCTGCTTTATCATAATCCGTCCGGTCCACCAGCGTCTCAAACACGTATTTCACTTTCTCGTAATCCGAACTGTCAGAAGGCATATCGGCAAGAATCTCATCTGCCTGCTGCTCGATAACCTTCTCTCTGTTCTCCTTTTCTTCTCCGGTACAGTTATAATTAAATATAAACTGAACGTAGTCGTCGCCGTTTCTGTATGTATAAGAACCTTCACACCAGAAGTATTCCGGGTGGTCATACTGGACGCTTACGAAAATCGGATCCGCTTCTTCATAGGTGATTCCCTGAAGCATAACAGATTCTTCTTCAGAAGCTACTGCCTCGCTGAGCTGATCGTAATATCCTTTTTCTGTATCATCAAGAAGGGAATAATAGTACAGGAAAGGTTCTGATTCTGCTTCATCATCCGTATCTCCTGTATTGCCGGGATCGTCCCCACTGTCCGGATCTCCTGTATTATCCGGATTTCCTGTATCATCAGGATCCCCTGTGTTGTCCGGATCTCCCTGATCCTTGTCATCATCTGTGTCATCCAGATCTGCCACCTGTTTCTCTACATCCGTAATTATATCCGCAGAGGGGGACGCATCCAGAAGCACTCCGCCCAGGAAAAGAAGAACTGACATAATAAAATACCCGATAACAGAAAAAAACTTCTTCATCACTCTCACTCCTGTTTTCCTCTCTTGTTTTCTGTCTGCACATGTACTATACCATCCGCAGACAAAATATTTTTGACAAAGCCGCGGACTCCAAAGAGCCCGCGGCCATATACATTCCCGGATGCCCGGACATTCTGACAGGAAACAAAATATTTTTCTTTCCGGTCTTTACAATGGCGGGAACTCCTGGAACGGCGTACGCTTTTTCTCCTGATTGTAAGCCAGTGAATACTTCTTCAGATACTGTATAAATCCCCGTCCGTATTCATCCTGCCTGAGCATCGTCCGTATCTGTTCACGCTTTCCATATGCAATCTCATTGAGATACAGCAGATACTGAATTTCCGCCCACTTGGCCATTCCTTCATACACTTCCAGCCGGTTATGCGCTCCGTAGGTATTTATAATTACCTTTTCATCCCAGTTCTGATACTGCCAGATATGGGTCAGCTCATGGGCGATTGTAGCCATAGCCGCAAGCTTCGGCGATCCATTTTCTATATAGATGCTGTAGCCCGTGGAATCTCTCTGCGCAAATCCCAGTGTTCTGCCGTCCACTCCCGGAGTCGGAACAAACTCTTCGCCAAAATGTCTGGCGATACTGTTGGCATCTGTCATTCTTACTTTGATTGCCGAATTAATCTTGATGCCATAGAATATTTCCATATTCCGCAGGACAATCTTAAATACTTCTTTAAACTGTTCTCCTGTACGGAGCGCTGTAGCGGAGCAGTGCCCGCACCGTTCTCTTCCGTCCTTGAGAACATCGTATTCTCCTCCGGCCAGTTCCACACCGCAGAAGTCGCAGAAATGAGCTCCCTTCTTGTTCGGATCATATGCTTTCGCATATTCTTCCGCCGCCTTTTCGTTGTCGCGGACCTGCTGAAGAGAATTGTGATTATATCCGTACTGAGCCAGATAAGAGGCGGTTCCTTCCAGATCAAGGAAGGGGTCAATTTCATCATATCCATATTTGAGGAAACAGTTTTTCTGATAACTGGTCATCTCCTCTTCCGGTACTTTCAGTTCTTCATCATCTCCCTCAATATCCAGTCCGTCTTCCTCCTGGGTTTTCATTACTGAACGGAAGCTTCTGAATATGCTGCGATCGCTTTTCGGTTCCTCTGCTTTCGGTTCCTCTTCCGGCTTCGCAGCTTCTTCTGTCTTCGGCGCTTCTGCCGGCTTTGCAGGCTCCTCTGCCTTGGGTTCCTCCGCCGGTTCCGCAGGCTCTTCTGTCTTCGGTCCCTCCGCCGGTTCCGCAGGCTCCTCTGCCTTGGGTTCTTCCGCCGGTTCTGCAGGCTCCTCTGCCTTCGGTTCCTCCGCCGGCTCCTCTTCTTTCGGCTTTCTTCGGAAGAAGGAGCAGATCTTTTCCCACAGCCTTGCGAAGAAGCCTTTCTTTTTGTGTTTCACAGGTGTTTCCGGCTCGGGCGGAAATTCCGGTTTAAATTCTCCTTCCGGCTCTTTCTCCGGTTTTTCTTTCATCTTGATATCATGCCATGTCAGAACCTCGGAGATAATCTCAAGATACCGCTCCAGATTACGCTCTGCCGATGCGGTAAGGCCAAGGTCTATCTCACTGTCTTCTACGATGTAAATTCCATTATCTGCCGCGTCACTTTCCATCGTATACATGGCATACTGCAGATGTTCCGGCACCCCGGTTCCGTCCTGGAACTGTGTAACCGCGCAGATATACGGCCAGGCATCCGGATATATAGTCCGGAATATTTCGTTCAGAAGCAGACAGATCGTATATCTGATCTTTTCTGAGGCGCCCGGGAAGATAATCTTCATCACAAGTTTGTTCCGGTAGGAACGATCCGGAATTCCACTGACATGAATCGGCCTTGATGTCTTCAGATCATTGTAGGAACTCATCTCCAGATATCCGTCTGTATGAATGTCCACCTGACAGTATCCTTTATACAGGCGAATATCTCCCAGCGTCCTCTGGCCTCCCACATTTGTGTCATCCTTCCAGCTGCTCAGGACAATGTGTCTCATCTGACGGTAATATTTTCTGCCGTTAATATGATCCGCCGCTCTGCGGACCACAACCCCGCTGTGGGGCGTAATAGACTGTACTTCGTAGTACTTGCCTGCAAATGTCAGGAACTGGCCCGGAATCAGCGACTGGAATACATGACCGTACAGTTTTGCTCCGATATAGTACTTCTCGCCTTCTTCATCTTCCGCAATGTAATATGCATTCTTAAGTCCGCGGGCAAATTCCGCCGTCTCTGTCTCGTCTTCAATTGCATAATACTTTTTCGTTTCCGTCCGGATACCGTCCCCAAGCAGCACTTCTTTGAAGTAAACTCTGAGATTGACTTCGTCTATGCTGCAGTGCTTTTTTATCAGCTCTTTAAATGTATCAATGGGAGACTCAAAGCTTATGCCGCTGACCATCAGCGCGTCCGCGATTTCTTCTTCGCCTACCTGTTCTCCCGTCATACGCATAAGCAGCTTCAGGATTGTATTTCTCTCTGTTCTTGCATAATCCGCGACAATTGTCGGCACAGCCTTCGGATCAGCAATAAACGTCCGCGCGTTCTCAAACATATAATCGCGCAGGAGATAATTCTCGCTGATCACATTGATAAAGCCCTGCTGTTTTGCTCTTGTAGAAAAGAGACGGATCATTTCAAACAGGTTCTGGAACTCATCCTCCACAACAAGGAACGCATTCTCAGCCACCGTAAGATCCCAGAGATTCGGATCCACCTGAAATGCCTTGTTGAAGCTTTCCTGGCTGACCGGCAGATCCGCGTAGCTGCAGATCTTTTTATAGTACTGGCCGGCGATCCATTTCATATCTGTTACCGGGAATTTTTCTCCGCTGATCCACTTCGTATTCGCGATCTGATATTTCATGGCCACCGAATTGATCTCGGTTCCGATTCCCAGATATCTTGAAACATTTGAGAATATTCTGTGATGCATATATTCTCCGTCCGCGTCCCAGCACATCATGGAGGTAATCGCCGCGCCCTGGCTTGTGGCGGCCACTTCTGTAATGTTTGTCTTCAGGGTATGAGACAATGCGTCTACCAGTCCGTCGCAGTTTCTGTCACATGCGGCGAATACAACCTTTCTCTTGTCGTCAAACCGGCTGACAAGAAGGTTCAGCCCCATCTGGCCGGTCGCAAGGAGCTTTGACGGCTCCACAATAAATACAAATCCGACTTTTTTCAGGAAATCCTCATTTTTCTTCTGGATCTCAAAATTGAACAGATCGCTGAATTTCAGGATTCCGATATCTGCTTCCGCCGCCTCCTGCCCGAGGATCTCAGCCTTCCAGAGACAGTCCGTATTGACCTGGGAAATCATTCCCTGTTCCAGCCAGTCTTTTACATCATCTGTAGAGGAATCCCGTCCCATAACGATGAGACACTTACGGTACCGCATGAGATGCCCCATCATCGGAATCAGAATATACTCTGTCAGATCCCGGTAAAACGGATCGCAGAAAAGTACGCTTTCTCCCTGCACAAGCCGGATGCAGCTCTTTACGTAGCTCGGATCAATATCCGTTCCGCTTTCTTTCACTGCCCGGAAATATTTTCCCAGATTGGACACTGCCGCATCCGGGCTCTCGCACATCTCCTCCAGCGTTTCAAATGTAGGCGGCATGCCAAGCCCGCTGTCCATTGTCGCGTCATACAGCACATGCCCCTCAAACAGGCTTCTCAGCACATCTCTGAGCAGCCCGTAATTGGCCATATGGTAGGACTCCTCATCCTCTCCCAGGATATCTTCCACAAATTCCCTTTTGGTAAGCCCGGAAAGGAAGCAGACCACTTCTCCCACAATAAGCATTCCGAAAACCGGATAAAACGCAGTCTGGAAAAAAGGTGCGTCCGGGAAATACTGCGAAAGCACAAATACAAGACTTGAGATTACTGCCGCAGCTATATAAAGTCCCTTGTAATATGTCTTTACTTCTCCGTATCTGGGCTGAACAAACCATTTGTCCACTTCCCTGTCATACTCATAAAAATGACCGGATGTGGCATCCATCAGATTCTCTGAGCCGCCCCACGTGCGTTTCAGAATCGGCAGCGCTATGGCTTTTACAATAAGGAAGCCCAGCACCATCACCGCATTAACAATATAAATGAGATACTGATCCAGATTCAGTCTGCTGATAAAAGAAATGTGTTCTTCCAGAAAACGGATCAGCCTTGCCAGCAGCACATAAATGTCATTCAGACAAAGAAGTACAAGGATGCCGTAGATCAGCGCGATCGCCGGCATAAGGAACTGTTTTGCTCTTTCTGTACGATTCAGATTCAGCCGCATTGCCGCAACGCACAGAAGAACGAAGGAAGCTGTGCAGAGCAGAATTTTCAGTATATATATTATCTCCGTCATCAGTCTCCCTCCCTCTCTTCTTCATATATGTCTTCCCGCCGGATCGTAAGACCCGCAATAAATCTGTACGGCGCCCGTACCATATCGCCTGCTGTATTCAGAGGAATTTCTGTATTATTATGATCCACCTCATAATAATACAGCCGGTTGTCTCTGGGCAGTCTGTCTTCATCGAAAAACCGGGTTACATTCTTTTCAAAATCCGCCGCTCTTTTTATGCCGAATGCCGCCGCGATCTGTTCGTCTCTCTCCATGGACATAGCAAGCGCCTGCCTGTGTGTGCGGAGTTTAATCACCCTTGAAGATACTTTGCTGCTCTTTTTCGTCGATCCCGCATAGATTGACTGCGCCTTCATAAATGTACATAACACGGAAAAAAACTGCTCGAATTTTTTTGCGGAAGCATTTACAGTTTTCACAAGTTCCCTCATCAGGGTATTGAACTGCCCCATGCTTCTGACCAGTTTTCTTCTCAGCAGGAAAAGCGCGATCAGGCCGCCTGATGAAATAAGGACTGTTGCCGCGGCTGTCAGTCCCAGCGATGCCAGGAACTCCCATCCGCCTGTTCTCAGTGAATTGAAGATATAGGGGAAATATCCGATCATATAGATCAGAAGAAATACCAGTCCCATACCGATCACAGTCTTTTTTCTCATCCGGGCGTCAATATCTTTTCTTACCCGCTTATCCGCTTTATTCAGTTCTTCTTTTATTTTCTTTTCGTCGATTAAGCTGTGTGTGTCGCTTGTGAGCACCTGCAGCTCAAGCACATTGATCTCATCTTCCAGATCCGCGATCTGGAACTGGTCCAGTTCATACTCATGGTCAAGAAAGCTGTCCGCCTTTCTCTTCGCATACTGGGATGCCTTGTCTACAGCTCTCCGGGGAGCTTTCAGAAACTTTTCCAGACTTTCGTTTTTCTCTCTGATCTGCCCGTTCCAGTACACCATCTCATCATCCGGGCAGTCTCTGCTCAGTCCCACGCGTCTGGTATCAACATAAAGATCCGTTCCCACAGTACCTTCGAATGTTACGGGAATATGCTGCTTTTCAACAAGCTTTTCTTCCTCTCCGAAAGAATACTCCGGACGCATCCTGAGCCGTTCATTCACGAATGCATAGGCAGCTTCCATTTTATTGAGATGCTCATTGAGCAGTCTGGACATCTCCTCTTCGGAAATCTCCACCCCCAGCCGGTACAGTTTGTATGCCTGAAGGGAGCTGGCCGGAATTGCGTTCACCGAAAGTGTCAGAACCGACAGCCAGAATTCCATCAGTTCCTTCACATATCTGCTGTTCTCCGGATTTGTTATGCTGCTGCACAGAAAACGGCAGATCCCCGGATAATTATTTCTCCGGCAGAAGTCCGAGCTCTCCATTTCAATCGGGGATTTCCACGATGCATAGATATGATCCTCATCTTCCATATGCCTGCGGGTTCTGACCAGATAAACCTCCTGCGGCCGCACATCCTTAAATGAATACTTCTCCTCAAGCGCCTTCTGCGCTTCCTGAACTTCCGGCGAAACCTGCTCTTCCATATAGATACGGCGCAGACGGTCCTTATATTGAACCGACAGGTCATAAAACTCTTCCCGGGACAGCTCTGACGCACGGACTCTCTTTACTTTGCCGGTAAGATCATCTGTATACTCATATCCGTCTTCAAAATTCTTAACCGGAGCTGACGGGTAACCGCAGAGCATATGGGTCAGTCTTATAATCGGAATACGGCTTGCCTGAGGAACTTGTGTATCTTTCATTTCTTCCGGATAATCAAAGGGATTTTTCTCATCAGGCACCGGCCCGTTTTTGATGCCGAAAGCCGGTTCCGTATCCACAATCACCGCCCGCCACCGCAGTTTTCCCCGGATCAGTTTGTATAAGTCGGGAACAGATGCAGTAAGATCTGTCCCTGACTCATTCCAGTCACAGAAACTTATTGTTTCATTGTCGACAAAGGGCTTAAACAGAAACCGGTAATCCTTCAGCAGATTCGACGAGTGCTTACTCAGTATTATCACTGTGTGCATTACTTTCACCGCCTTTATATCCTGTTACTTACTCTCTCCTTATACGCGCGGCCTCGATCATTGCCTGAATCTTTTCGTAAAGATCATCAAGTCCTCTGTTCTCAATCTCATTTGAGGCAATCTGCAGAAGATCATCCACATAATCACTGAAATTATCCTTCCAGTTCTCAAAGTACCAGTCAATATTTTTGTTAAACATGACAGCCTGATCATAGATAAAATTGCCGAATACCCAGTCAAGATCATCTCCAAGAACAATCGTCTTCATGTAGTCGTATACCAGCGCAAGAGCCTCTTTCATAATGTCCTTGCCCACTTTTTTATCGAATTCAGCTGCCGGCGATGATACTTTAAGAAGCATCGCCAGATCAAACAGAGACAATTTGTCTTTCTTGAATTCCTCACTTCTGAGTTTTGCCAGATGCTTGAAAAGAAGGCTTGTTTCAAAAGTGATCTTTCCTGCATTATTGCGCTCTGTATCGAACTTTTTGTCCATATATTTTATGATTGTTCTGACTACAACAGGATTAATTGTCAGAGCGTCCAGCACCTCATAGTAATGATCGCACGGCGTACCGTTGGATACCACAAATTCTTCTGTCTCAATGCCGTTTAACTGCAGCCGGTACAGATATTTTCCTTCAGAAATCTTTCTGTAGCTGATCAGATTGAACAGTAAGCCAAGCACAAACGCACGGTATATCTGTCTTTCCTGGCGTTCCTGATTTTCGTCGTCCAGATCCGGCAGACAGGAAATGATATGCCATCTCTTGTCAATATGCGGCGTAATTACCGGTGTTTTATCTGTTTTCGGCTTAATCTGCTCGATCAGTTCATAATATGCCTTGTAGTATTCGCCTTCTCCTCTTCCGTCCGCTTCATTTGCCGGCGCGAATTTGGACAGGCCGTTTGCTCTCAGGCCGTAGATTGCCTGATAGAACATAATCATATTCAGCGGGATATCCTCATCCGGATTTCCGCCGTAATTGCCCAGTTCTTTTGCGATAAGCGCCGATCTCGGAGAACCGTCCTTCGGATCCAGCTCCTTGCTGTATGTACATGCCGCGATGGGCTCTCTCTGCTCTCCCAGCGGACGCTCGATGAACGGATTTGACAGATTTCTTGTCTCTTCGATCACTTTGCGGACATACTGCTCAATTCTTCCGGTATCATACTCCTCTTTCTCGTATCTCGCTTCTCTCTCCAGAGCGGAAAGAACGTCCATATCCACTGTGCTTCCGTAAACCCTCATAAGCGAATTCTTGAAGTATCCGATAATTCCCTTATCAAATAATTCCTCAAAGTATCCGCTGTTCTGCGGTTTTTCTTTCATCATGGCGTAGCCGCGCACCTTCAGGTAAATATCTTCCGCCAGTTCTTTATCAATCGTAATCGTGCTGCCTGTATACGGCATTTCCTTGAGCAGATGATCCAGACACCTGGGAGAAGCACATACATATCTTGTCGTCTTTCCTGCCGTATTGTCATATTTCTTCCGCAGAGAGATCAGGCTGCGGTCAAGATCGCCCAGTCTGTCGTCGAAGGATTTGTAGAAAGTCTCAAACGCATCGCACAGTTCAGAGATATAATCAATCCCTTCTCTGTACACTTCTGCCAGGACACTGCTGGTACGGTACTCGTTCACCTTGGCCATATAGGTTCTGTACTGGTCTTTCAGATCCTGCTGTTTCTTTTTGTCAAGCCTCATGTCGCCCAGATCAGCAGCTGTCTCCTTGCGGTCCTCTGTTTTTACGTCGTCAAAATTCATCAGGAATTCTTCTTCGAAATATTTTTCTTTTCTCTTATTTTCCTTATCGGTAAGGACTTTTTCCTGCTTCATAAGCTCCAGCGCCTGATAGAGAAAATATCTGACGGCATTCGGGTGAATAAATTCGCCCTGCTGGTTTCTCAGATGGGTTTCCATCTGATAAGGACGTTTATCCTTGGTTATAGAGTCATTTTTCGCGCGGAAAATCGTATAGGCAATGGTTCTTCCTGTGTCTTCGCTGCGTTTTACTACCATGTCTTTATATTTTTCCATAGCGGCAAACGCGTCCTGCAGTTCTTCTGCAGTTTCTTTCTTACCGATCTCAATATTATTGATCTGGTTCATGGCTTCTTCTTTCTGGGAATCCAGATCTGACTGGCCGGATGCTGTACTGTCCTTCACAAACTTTTTCAGACTTCCGATATAGTCTGTCCATTTATCCCCGATTTTCTTGAAGCCGTCCTCGTCATAGTTTGTGCAGGCCTCTTCAATGGCCTTGGCAAAGGGATCTTTCTGCTTTGCCAGCTGATTGATGGACTCGATATAATCCATGGAAGCCTCTATGTCGCGGACATGGAAGCCCTGCGCGCGCATCTCTGAATTCGCGAGGCATTTCTCCTTGTACATATCGTCAAATACAAGCCACTGTTTGGACACACATTCTTTCGCCCAGTTCAGAGCGATATATTCTTTCACATCCTCATTGGGATAAATCAGCATAGCGGAACCTGCCCCCGCGTAGCGGTTGCGTCCCCTCTGAGCGCAGAGCTCACGGATCGTGTTATCCTCAGAAGAGTTGCTTCTCTTGTTCATGGGGCCGATGGACTGGGAATAGATACAGTTTGCCGCATGATCCAGATACTGATTAAAGCTGTTCAGCTTCTTTCCTTCTGTATTCTGCGCGTCAAAAAGGAAGCAGAAATCATAGGGACGTACGTCATACTCTTCCATATCCATTGATCCCACTCTCGGGAACTCGATCTTAACTGTCTTTTCATATTTGTCGGGAAGTGTCTTATCTCCCTTCATAAGGAAGGCGTCCAGCTCTCTGAGGGCTGCGTATGCATTGCACCGAAGGTTATTTCTCTCCGTCTGTCCCCGGATTACTTCATAGAACACTTCCGGAAGGATGAAGAACCCTCTTGTAATGTTCGCGCTGGCCTGGAACTTTGTCGCAAGATAATTCTTCAGGTAAAGAGCTACCGGAAGAATCAGACCGGATCCGGTTCCGCCTGCGAGAGAGCTGACAATAACCACTCTCAGAGCCTGCTCTCCGGAATCTCCTTCCAGTTTATACAGATCTTCAATGGCATTGTGCAGCGGTTCCATATTGCCGGCACGGATAGCTGTATCAAGGGCAAGCCTTGATATGGCTCTCACCTGACCGGCTCCTTCTGTGAGAGATTTGCTGTTAAGGATACCGTTCACCGGGAACCATGTGTCTCTCGCATGGGTGTCAATATTCAGATACTCTCCTACTGTCAGCTTCGTGGAAGTCTGGATCGTCCGGATAAACGGATTTGCCTCCTGAATTTCCCGCAGTTCGTTGATATCCGTATCAAATACGGCAAATCCGATATGTTTGCGCTGCTCTTCCGTTACCATTTTTGACACGCGGCATACAATCTTCGAACCAGTTCCTCCAAGACCTACTAATAATGTTGGTGCAATCATTTTTTCTTCCTCCTCATTAGATATTTTATCTTTTATGCGCTCTTTTTTATTTCTTATTCGGTATACAGCTGTATGTATACTCCGGAGTGGAAACCGCTATATATGTACTGGGCGAAATTCTGTAATGTCCCTTATAATTTTCTGGAATTGACATTCCGTTAAATGTAATATCTTCTTTTCCCCGGAAACTTTCCGTATTGGTAATCCACATGCTTCCGCCGCCGGCAGCTTTCAGTACTGCTGTCTTTTTTACCGGCGAAGGAGAGAAGGTCAGTCTTCCTGTTTCCGCCTTATAGGGAAGGAAAATTGACAGTCTGTTCTTTTCAAACTTTCCTTTTGTCGTAGAATCCCTGAGCCCTACTTTTTCCGCGGTGCATTCAATAAGCGGACGTCTCTGCATTTTCCCGGAAAATCTTCTCTTAAACGGCGGCACATATCCGAGGATAAGGAGCAGTATAAGCAGGCACACTGTAATCTCTTTCCAGTATTTTGCCAGATAATCCAGAGGATTCCTGTCGTCCGTGATATTCATTGACACATTTTCCGACCTGCCGTACTGGTCTCCGTCAATTTCGGTGGATATGCTTACTGTGATGTCCGCTGTGCCGGTTCCAGTAGCAAACATATCGCCGTCTTTATACTGAGGTGTAATCACCCATGTGGACACTTCACTGCCCTGCTGAATATCCCACTCCAGCGGAAACTCTTCTCCTTCCTTGTCTTTTGCCGCGATTTCAACAGCCGCGCTGTTCCACTGTTCTTCCGTCAGCGGTTCTCCGTTTCTGGTGACCGTTACGGTCATACTGCCGGAGCCGTCGGCGATTTCTTTGAGCGGAACGGATGACTGCGCGTCCACTGTCATTTCCAGGGTGCATACTTTAAAGGCGAGATCCACGTGATCTGTATAATTATTCAGATAAGTTACATCTGCCGACAGTTCCAGTGTATCGCCGTCTGCCTGAATCTCAACAGATTGATAGGCTCCTGAGCTTCCCCCGAGACCGTACTCCTCGCCGTTGACTGTCAGCTTGTACTCCGGCTCGCCAAGCAGGGATGTGTTCTCAATAAACTCCCCCGTGAGCTGATTCACAAAACCGACTCTCACGTCATAGGTGCCGCCCTCGATGGTCTCCGCATCAACCTGCTCATCTCCCCGGTAAAGTCCGATGCCGAACTTTACATCCGGCTCATAATAAACCTGGATGGAGTCAGCGCCTGACACGTCCAGCGTATAGGTTCCTTCTGTAATCGCAGAAGCATCCGCAAATACGGCGACCTGCCCTTTCAGGGTGGTATCCTTGACCGGCGGCTCCGTTACGAAATCCGTAAGGCCGCTTCCGTCTGTACTGCTGCAGGATACTTCATAGTTGCTTTCCATATTGATCTCGCCGCCCTCCGCATTCTTCAGGCTGTTGATGCTGACATTGCTGCCCTGGGCAAATACAATCAGTCTGCTCAGAGGAATATCAAAGGACAGA
This sequence comes from uncultured Ruminococcus sp., assembly GCA_900553885.1. Taxonomy (GTDB): domain Bacteria; phylum Bacillota; class Clostridia; order Lachnospirales; family Lachnospiraceae; genus Mediterraneibacter. The sequence goes on along the minus strand of USFD01000016.1, from coordinate 1,060 downwards.
CTTCCGTCGTCTTTTAATCCGGTATATTCATTTCTTTCAAAAATGCGGTTGCTAATAACCGCCAGTTCATTTGTAACCTGGGAACTGTCTGCTGCCTGCTGCCCGTAAAGGCCGATGGATTCATCCGTATCCGGAATGGTATCTTTTTCTATATTGGATCCCATGGCAAGATACTGAACGTACATGTTCTCCCTGGATGCCGCCTTGTTCTGCAGGTCTTTTTCCAGTCCGTCCTTGGGAAGATCTCCGTCAAAAATTCCATCGGTAAGTATCACAAGCCACCCTTCATCCGCGCCGCCTTTATCCAGAAGCGCCCCAAGTTCCCTGGCCGCGTTATTTACCTGTGTATATGGTGTCCCCAGAGGATTCGGTGTATACATATTATGAATCTGGGCAATATCAGAAATCGACTTGACTGTAATAGAAGATGTTGTCTTCGATGTTTCCTTTCCGTCTGTAGTCACATCATGCATTGGAAATATTTTCATCTGATCGCCGCTGTCAAAATTCATCATAGCCGCAAACACTTCCATTGCGTAAATTGCCTGAGACCAGGCTTTATTGCCGGGTCCGTACATACTTCCGGAATTATCAAATACAACATAGATGGCTCTTGTCGTCCCGGCTTTTACTTCCGCCGCCTTTGTATCTGTGCCGGCAGAAAAAACTGAGCAGACAAGTATGGCCGCAAGTAAGAGTTTAGATATTATTTTTTTCATATTCCGCCCCCACCTTCAGATAAACTATAGTAGTGCCTTATTGCAAAATCACTGATATTTCGACAAAACACAGATTTATTATAAAATAATCTGCATAAAATAACAATAAAAGATGAGATAAATCTGATTTTGTTGTGTAAAATATCTTTGATTTACAGAAAGAATATAACACTCCGGCGGAAAAAATTTTTTCATATATGAATTCGGATTTGTCGAAGGGACTTTCCGGACAGCAGACACAAACCGGAAGAGACAAAGAAGTTTTTTCAAGACGGATTCAGAAGAGGGGGACAGGGAATTTGGATTCCGTTCCATGAGTTAAGAAAAATAACAGAACCTGA